>NZIO01000030.1 GCA_002689925.1 Candidatus Pelagibacter sp. | reverse complement strand
TTATGATACATCAAAATTGTTTTCGAGTAAAGTTAAAAATTACAAATTATATGCAACAATTTATAAACTATTTGAATTTAAATCTTTATCCGCAGAAGAAAAAACTGAATCATTTTTTAATATTGTTGAACATATAACTACTCCAGAAAAAAATATAAAATTATCAGAAACTATTGGAGGAGCTCCGATACCTGATGATAGTGATTTAAGAATACTAACATATAGAACTTTGTTAGAAAAATTCAATCAAAAATATTCAAAACTAAATAAAAATCAAAAAAACTTATTAAGGGAATATATTAATAATGTTTCAAATACAAATTCATTAAAAGAAACAATACAAACTATAGTTAATGAATTAAAAAAAGATTTAAAATCACACAAAAAAAATCTTAAAGATAAAGTTGTAAAAATCAAAATGGATGAAGCAATCAAATCAATTAGTGAAATGTGTGGGATAGAAGATAACTCAAGTATTGTAAAAGACAAATATGTTTTACAAACAATGAGATATTTAGAACTTTTAAAGGAGTTGAAAAAAAGTGACAAACAAACAATTCAAGATTAAAATCAAAGAAATAATGTTAGAATTATTGAAAGATTATGATTTAGAAGAAATAACCACTACGAGTAATATAGATGGGTATTCAACTCCGTTTGCATTTGCAGGAAAAGGTAAAAAGGGTAAAAAGAAAAGAAAAAGAATTTCAACAAATAGTACTGGTTATGCTGTTGTGAACGAAGAATTATCACAACAAGATGTTACACAGATAAGAAAAATTA
This sequence comes from Candidatus Pelagibacter sp., assembly GCA_002689925.1. Classification (GTDB taxonomy): domain Bacteria; phylum Pseudomonadota; class Alphaproteobacteria; order Pelagibacterales; family Pelagibacteraceae. Next base: position 7,827 of record NZIO01000030.1, on the reverse strand, counting down.
TAAAAAGCATTTTAAATGATATGTTTAGGGATATATGGTTGAAAAGAAATGCTTGGAATAGAATTTAGGAGAATAAAATGTCATCAATGTACCAATCAAGTTCATTTAACGAAGCAGGTGTAACACGACCTTATGCACAGATACCGAAAACACCAGATTTTAGTAATGTATTTAATAAAGTTACTGCACCAGCAGCTGGAGTAGTTCAAGAAGCACCTAATAGTGTTATACTAAATAATGCAGGTAGTTATAAATTTTGTTACACTACATCTGCATCGTTAGCTGGTTCAACTCTTGACCCAACTGATTACATATCTGGTTCTGTTTTAGACGGTGATAGTGGTCCAATTGAATTACCTATTCAACCAGTAGCATGGGCAGCAGCAGGAGCTGCAGCTAAAACAGGTGATGTAACATTCGTATATAAAGGAGTAAAATAATGAAGCAAGTAATAGTAGATTATATTCCATTTGAAGTATCACCACAACAAATTAATGAGTCAATGAAAAACAACAATGGTAGATTGGTTGTTAAAGGAGTATTGCAAAGAGCAGAAGCTAAAAATCAAAACGGAAGAGTTTATCCAAAAGAAACTTTAGTTAGAGAAGCTAAAAAATATGCTGAGATTCAAATTGCTGAACGAAGAGCACTTGGTGAGTTAGACCATCCAGATTCATCTGTTGTTAACTTGAACAATGTATCTCATAATGTATTGGAAATGCATTGGAAAGATAATGATTTAGTTGGTACGGTCGAGGTATTAGGAACTCCTGCAGGAAATATTTTAAAAGAATTATTTAAATCAGGCATTAAACTTGGTATATCATCAAGAGGACTTGGTTCAGTAAAAGAAATGAACGAAAATGAAGATGGTGATACGGTAGAAGTACAACCTGATTTTGAACTTATCGCATTTGATTTTGTATCAAATCCATCTACACACGGAGCTTTCTTATCACCAACAAATGAAGGAAAATTAAATGAAGGTGTTGGGACAAGAGATGGTGTGTGTTGTCACGATTGCAAAATTGAAAACATAATCAACGATATTTTCAGAGGAGAATAAGATGAGTGATTACAAAAAAATGATGGGATTCATTGATAAAAAAACTTCTAAAAAAGACTCTAAACCTAAAGTAAATGAAGTTCTTAACTCTGTAAAAAAAGAATTTGGTGATTTAAATGAATCTCTAACTTGGAATAATAGAAAATTCGGTGAGAGATTACCTACAATGGAAGACTATCAAGAAGCACACGATAAAAAAAATATGCAAGAAGGACCTGCTTACGAATATAAAAAAGATTTAAAAAACATTGATAAGTCTTATAAATTACATGCCAAATCAGTATTAAATTTTTATGAAAAATTAAGAAAAAAAGGTTTAGATAAAGAAGCATCAGCTTTACTTGATACATATAAGAAAAATTATGTAACTTTTAAAAAACAATATGATAAAATTGTAAGTAAACTACTCTAATGCCTTCAGTATCTAAACAACAACAAAAGTTTTTTGGAGTTGTGAAAGCAATGCAAAAGGGTGATACACCTAAAAAAGGAAAAGCAGGAAAAGCTGCTAAATCAATGAGTAAAGATGATGTTGATGATTTTGCTTCAACGAAACATAAAGGATTACCAAAAAAGGTAAAAAAGGAAATGAAAGTCAGAGAATTAATAAAAAAATTAGTTAGAGAAATAATGACTGAAGAACAAATTACAGAAGCTTTAGATGCTAAAAAAATTAAAAAAGAATTAAACAATAGTTTAAAGGGTGTTAGAAAAAATAACTTTACTTTAGCTAGAGAGTTAAATAAAATTAACAAAACAAAAGCTAAACAAGTTATGGTATTATATAAACGATACATAATCGAATATCAAATTCGAATTGAAAAAATACTGAGAGATGTTAAATGAAAATAACAATGAAAAGATTAAAAGAAATCATTAGAGAAGAGTTAATTAATGAGAAGGTATTTGGTTCACAAGCACAATATGATGCTTATAGAAAAAAACATAATTTAAAACCTGGTACAAAAGTTAAAGTAGCAGGTAAAACAATTACCGTTAAAGGTAAAGGTAAAATGTCTAAAAAGGCTAAATCAACAGCTGATAGAATGGCTGATAAATTAAATAAAAAAATGGATGCTTTGAATAAAAAACGAACACAAGGTAAAGTTACAGAAAATGAAAAAATACCTGGTGAGTTAAAAAGATATATGGATAGATTTTTAGACAAATTAAAAGATAGAAATTTAGTAAGAGCTAAAAAGAAAGAAGTTTTGAAAAAAGTTTTACAAACATTAGGTATATCTCCTAAAGAATTACAAATGTATATGCAAAGAGTTAAAAGAGAGATATAGTGAAACTTATAGACTTATTATTAGAAAAAAAAGTTGAATTTCCGGAAAAAGATGTAGATTTGGTTAGGAAATACACACATCAAAATCAACATCAGTCCGCTAGGTCACATATAGCTTATTATGGATGGTCAAAATATGGTAATAGAAATCTTAAAAAATTTGATGAATTTTATAGACTATTAAATAAATTAGGAGATGTATTAGGTGGTTTCGGTCCAGAATTAAGTAAACTTAAACAAAAAATGGAAAAACCATTTTACAAAGAAATAAAAAAAACTTTTTCAAATGCAGAAGACATTATAAGGAATCTATAGTGAAACTTAAAGACTTATTAAATGAATTAGCTATTACTCGAGGTAAAGTTTATACTGATAAAGATTTAAAACCTTTTAAAGTAGATGAAGATAAAATTGATGAAGCTGGTTCAATTGGTGGAGCTCTCGATATGAGTAGTATAGAAAATAGTTATACAGCTCCAAAAAGAGACACAAGTGTTAAAAATCAAGGTGTTTATTTACAAAAGTTTTCATCAAAAGAAGCAAGAGCAACTATTGATGGGGCATTAAAAAATTATGTAAAAGATTTAAGAAAGGTTCAAGGTAAAGTTGTTAAGGATTGGATGAAAGCAGCAAAAGCAAATCAAATTGATTTCTTTGATATTATAAGAGGATTAAAAACAGGTGATGTACGAAGAGCACATCAATATGAAACAGATTTTTTAGTAAGTTTATTAACAAAAGATAAAATCATTGATAGATTCAGAAGTTATTTTAAAGGTAAAAAAGGTAAAAAAAGATAATGGCTACAAATAAAGATATTATTAAAAAATTAGATTGTGTTGAAGAAAGATTAACTAATGGTGAATTAGAAGAAATACATTCAACGGTAAAAGAAATTAAAGAAGTTTTGTTAGACCCTGAAGATGGGTTGATTGTTCGTGTGAATAAAAACACATATTGGAGAAAACAAATCAATATACAAGATATAGAAGAATTAAAGAATTTTAAATCAAATGTAACTCATGCACTTTGGGGTGTTTACACTTTAGTGTTGGGTATAATAGCTAAAATATTATTTTGGAAATAGGAGATAAAAATGGCTTTAGAAAATATGACATCACAATTTCAACCACAAGTAACTACACCTTCTAATGGACAAGCAGGTGCTACTGGTCAAGGATTAGAGAATCTTACAAATCAAGGTTCAAATTTAAATTTAGATGACAATCCTATCTTATCAAATGCATTAGCAAATAATCAAGGATTGGAAAATGTTACTAATGCAGGTTCAACTTTAAATATTGATGATGAACCAACAGAATCATTAGGACTTGCTAATGGTGTTGGATTGGAAGCTTTAACAGCTAGTGATTCAAATTTAGATATAGATACAAACCCAACTAATTCAAATGGATTAAATGAGACCGCATTATCTGTAGGTCTATCAAATTTAGAAATAGGTGCTGAAACTGATATGAGTGACGGATTAGCATCTGGAAATGTTTAAGTATAACTTAAGGAGAAATGAAAATGAAAAAACTAAAAAATATATTAGGTGAGGCTTTCGAGGATACACAAAGAGTCGATAAACACAAGGTAGTTGAAGGTGTTAGAAACTTTGGTATTGTTGGAAAAACACTTTATAATAATAATAATGTGATGGAAGTTGCAAAACAACTTTCTGATATAGCTGAATCAGCACACAATCATATTCTTAGTGAACAAGATGATTGGTTTGATAAGATTTCAGTAAACAAGAATATGAAATCATTAAAAGGTAGTGTGGTTGAATTTCAAAAAACTGCTAAAGAAGCTAATGCTTTGAATCAAAGATTGACTGGTCTTTATGAGGATATTGGGCATGTATTGAATCGTTACTATGACATCGATGAGGCTATTGAAGAAATGGATAAACCAGATGAAGATGAATTAGACAATGACTATGATGATAGAGAAGATAAAGACATTGATAATGATGGTGATTCTGATGATTCAGATGAGTATCTTCACAAAAAAAGACAAGCAATTAGTAAAGCTATGAAAGAAACTAAACACGAGGTAGACTCAAAACCAACTATTAAATTAGCAGATTTAGCGTCTAATATTGTCACTAATAAACCTGTCGGTGACCTTACTAAAAAACATAATTAAAAATGTCTGATAGGTTATTTTATCAATTAGTTCATCATATTGAACATTTGATTTTATATAGTTTAGTTCTTTGGCAAGTATACTTTATACTTAAATGGTTGTTAAAATATGTAAGTAAAAACTTTAAGTTTGAATCAAAAATCATTTCTCCACAAACTCAAGTTATTGAACACATATCAAAAAACAAAGAATATACAAAAGAAAGTATAAAGAAGGACTTAGGTGCAATTGATGTAAAAGTTGATAAAAAGATATTTATAGACAAACCAGGTGAAGTAGATATTAAACTGGATGAAGTCAAAAAAGGTAAAGTTAAAACACAAAAAGACAAGTTAAAAAAACTTAGGGGAAAGTAGTTGAAGATTACAAAAACAAACTTGACAGATTTAATTAGAGATGAGTTAGAAAACTTTAAAATTGTCAAATTATCAAAAGACGATATGGAACAATTACATAAAACTGGTCAAATTGAAAAAGATGGTGTGTTTTATCAATATCAAGAACCTGTAAAAGAAGATTTTAAAATTAGAAAAACAGACAAATTAATGAATCCTATAGCTAAAAAATCTTTTAGTATTAATGCAGAAAAAGAAGATGAGATAGAAGAAAAACTAAAAATGTCTAAAGGTAGTGGTAGAGGTACATCGTGGATGAATTATGACGATGATACTTATCGTATGCAAGTCACAAAAGATAGTAATCAATATCACATTAGTGTTTTTAAAAAGTTTATGGGACCTTCATCTAAAAGATTACTTGATTTAAAAGGATTGAGTAAAACAGATGCAGCAAAATTAGTAAAATTAGCTAAATCATCTGGTCTTGAAAAAACTGCAAAATACGGAAAATCTAAATATAAAAAATATGTAAGTGAAGGAAAACTTAACGAAAAATTTGACTTAAAAAAACTTGAAATCGTTATTAAGTCTATTCAAAAGAAAATTAAGAAACAAGGTATAGTTACCAACGATAGAGATGAAGAACATCTTAAACAATTGATTAAAGTTTATAAGAATATGGGTGGAAGAAAAATTAAAGAATCTGTATGGGGATTACCAAAAGGTTCAAATACAACAAAGATGGATGAATTAGATGCTGAACTATCAAGAGCAGGAATAAAATCAATTCCCGATTTTACAAAACTTATAGTACAAGTAAAAGGTAATAAAGGTAAGATAAATAAAATTATGAAGACTCATAAAGCAAAAAAGATTTTTGAAGGTAAAAGACAACAATTGTCTATTCCAGTAATGGATAAATTAAAGACAGATAAGATTTTAAAAAAATTAAGACTTAAACCCGGTAAAGATTATGATGTCGGAGTAGGAAGTCGTAATTCATTTATATTAGATATAGAAGGTAAATATTTAGATAAATTAATTACATTGTTAATGAAACAAAGAATAAGAGTGAGGTAAGGTTATGGCTAAAGGTTTAGATTGTGGTACAAGTTACTACATAGCATCGACAGAAGATTCAATTAAAAAACAGAGAAATGCATTTTTAACCGTAGATGGTGATATTGCTACGGTAAAAAGAATGTTGAAAAGACAAAGAATACCATATGTGGAAAAATCAGGAAAGATTCACATTATTGGTCAGCATGCATTCAATTATGCACAAATATTTTCACAAGCAGAATTAAAACGACCTATGAAAAGTGGTCTATTGAATCCAAAAGAAAAAGATGCTTTACCAGTATTATCATCTATTATAAATGAACTACTGGGTAAACCTAAAAAAGAAGGTGAAGTTTGCGTGTACTGCGTCCCTTCAAAACCCATTGATGCTGACAGGGAAGTGTCTTACCACGAAGATGTGTTAGGGACAATTATTGAGGGCGTTGGTTATAAAGCACAAAAAGTTGAAGAGGCAGTTGCAATTGGTTACGAAGGATTAGTAGATAACAATCTAACAGGTATATCAATTTCAATGGGAGCTGGAATGTGTAATATAGCAGTAATGTATAGTGGAATGACAGCATTATCATTTTCTGTTTCAAGAGGTGGTGATTGGGTTGACCAAAACACATCAGCTGATACAGGAGTTCCTATCCCAAAAGTGACAGCAACAAAAGAAAATTCATCAACATTAGATTTATCTAAATCACAGATAAGTAACATTTATGAAGAAGATTCATCAGAAGCAAATGTATTGATTGCTCTTCGTTCTTATTATGGGGCATTAGTGAATTATTTGTTAACAAATTTAAAACATCAATTTGAGAATGCTGAAAAAGTACCCCAGTTTCAAGAACCAGTTCCGATTGTCATAGGTGGTGGAACATCATTAGTAAAAGGGTTTATGGAAGTATTTATGGAACAATTCAATCAAGATGAGTTCCCTATCCCAGTATCAGAAGTAAAATTAATTGAAGATGCTCACTCAGCAGTTTCAAGAGGTTGTTTGAGTGAAGCCCAACTTGTAGAGGAGGATGAAGGTGAAGAGAGCAACGATTAAGGAAATACATAAATTTCTTAAAACATTGGAAGAAAATCGTTATAAAAAACTTGTAAAGTCTGAATGTAGAAGAATAGCATGGTTTGTTAATAATGATTTATCAGAAGATTACGATGCCATGCCAGAGTCATTGAGAAAAAAATGGGTAAAAGCTGAATATAAAAAAGAAAAATATTTAGCTAAAAAATTCTTAGAAAACTTACAAGAATTAGAAGAACAAAAATTAAGAGAATCAATTCGTAACATAATCAAGAGGTTAATATGAGAAAAAGAAAGAACTTTAGGAAAAAAAGACCTAAAGACACTGCAGTAGGGTTATCAGTAACGGTTTTTAACAACAATGTAGAAGGAGCTCTAAAAGTTCTTAAAAAGAAAGTAAAAAATTCAAATTTATTTTTAGATTTAAGAAAAAAAGAATACTATGTAAAGCCATCAGAAATAAATAGACAAAAAAGAAATATGGCAAAATTAAGAAATAAATATAAAAACGAAAAAGAACAAAAAAACTATTAATTTTTTGTAAATTCGTATATTTATATACACAAACTACAATACACCGTCTTATCTATACGGTGTCTAAATATAACTTAACAATTATTAAGTTTCCTAATAAACTTATTCCAAAATATATAAAATAATGGAGAAATCAAATGAGTGATTTACTTAAAGAAGCAATTGCAGATGCAAAAGCAGTTCGTGAAACAGCTTTACAAAATGCAAAAGCAGCTCTTGAAGAGGCTTTCACTCCTCAAATCAAATCTATGCTTTCAGCTAAATTATCTGAGACAGAAGATAGTGATGAAGATGATACTGAAGAAATGGCCCACGAAGATGAAGAAGAAGCGGGTGATGATGAAGT
>NZIO01000029.1 GCA_002689925.1 Candidatus Pelagibacter sp. | reverse complement strand
TTAGAGATGGTGATACAAGTAGTATTGTAGCAGCAATGGATCCTAGTCAAACAGCTGCACTTGCTGCACAAAAAACTTTAGCTGAACAAGCTATTGCTGGGACTGGCGCATTTGATTATACTAACGCTATGAATAAAGCTACACGAGATGTAGTAGGTTCAGCAGCTGGACAAGCAGCACTCGGTGGTTATGGTGGATCAGCAAGAGCTCAGAGAATGATGGCTAGTGCAGTTGGTGATAAGTCAATGGAATTTCAACAACAACGACAACAAGATATACAAGGAGGCGCTAAGGGACTTGGTCAAGTAGGTAGTGCACAACAAGCATTTGCACAACAAAAATTAGATGCACCTGCTACAGCAGCTTCAAGATACTTTGGTTACTTAGGTGCTGCACCTCAACAACAAACACAAACAACTACTGGTGGTGGAGGTAAATAATGGTTATAGAATTAGCTAGGCCGTATGATGAGGAAGAAGCAAAAAGAATGCTACAGCGTGCAAGGTATCAACCACAACCTATGCAAACACAGGAAAAAAAAGATCCAATAATAGAAGTTGCAAAAGCTGCTGGTGCTGATGTAGCTGGTAAAATTGGAATGAAAGGCGCTGATATGGCAATTGATAAAGGTGGAAGTTTTCTAGGTAAAATGTTTGCGCCTAAAGCTACTGCTGCAATGGGAGGTGCTACTGGTGGAGCTTCACCTTTACTTACAGGATTAGGTGGTGAAGCTGCTAAGGTTGCTACTACAGGTGCTACTACTGGAGGTGCTGGTATAATGACAGCGTTAGCTTCTAATCCTATTGGTTGGGCTATAGGTTTAGGTCTGTTAGGAAAAAGATTTGGTTTGTTTAATGAAGGTGGAGCAGTACATGCTAATATGGGTGGACTAATGGGATTAGATTTAGGTAAATATAAAGGACCTTTAGCAAGTATGCTAATGCCACAATATAAAGAACATGGTGGAATGACTGCAGCATCTGGACCTCTTTCAAATAATAAATCTGTAAAGATGGAAAGGAAAGAGACTATCGAATATAAGAACTAGGAGTTTAATATGAAGTATAAGACTACTGAAAAAGATCGATACGGGAATATGAGATCAATAGAAATTACTACTGACGGACAATTAGAAGTTCCTCCTATGACTTCTATGATACCTCAGTATGAAGCAGTGGGAGGGTTAGCTAAGAACCATCCTGGTGAACCTAGAGGATCTGATACTGTACCGGCTTGGCTTACTCCTGGAGAATTTGTTGTTAACAAGGAAGCAGTAGATTTATACGGACCACAGATTAAACAAATGAATGATGTAGGTAGAGATATACAGAACGGTGAAATTCCTATGTATGCTAAATCAGGTAAAGAAGTAGACTCTATGATTAACCAAATTATGGGTTCTGAAAAAGCTAAGGGTGGTGGAGATCAGTTTACTCATTACGAAGGTGATAAGCCTACAAAGTATGGAGTTACTTTAGAAACATACAGAGAACATATAAATCCAAAAGCAACTATAGAAGATCTTAAAAATCTTACAGAAAAAGGTGCTAAAGATATTTATAAAAAATATTATTATAAGAAATATAAAATAGATCAGCTACCTGATTACATGCAGCATAATGTTTTAGACATGGCTATTAATGCAGGACCTGGTAGAGCAGTAGAATTATTACAAAAAGAAATAAATAGTACATTACCTGAAGGATCAAAGATAGACGTTGATAATTTTTTAGGACCACAAACAATTAAAGCTGCAAATAATTATAATAATAAAGGAAACTTTGATACTTCATATGGTATAGCACGATTAAATTATTATAATAAAGTAGCAGATAACAATCCTTTAAAAGAAAAGTTTTTAGAAGGATGGCAAAATAGAACTAATAAATTTATAGAGCCTAGAGAAATATCTTTACCTGAACCTAAACCAAACTTAGATGCTGTAGGTAATATTACAAACTTAGAGGTTGAGAAACCTACCGAAATTCCCAAGCCTGAGAAAGAATCATCAGGAGGAATTTGGTCTTATCTTTTTGGAGGTAATAATTCTGATGATAATGTGCAAGAAGTTGATTCTATTTCGAATTTAAATGAGCAAGCAACAAAAAATCCTGGCACAACTTATCAATCAGGTTTTTCAATTGCTCAAAATAGGGGTGGTGAAATTCCACAGTATTTAGACATTGGAGATGAAGTGTATCCAGGAATAGGTAAAGTTTTTCATTCTGATCCTGTAATTAATAAAGCACTACAAGAAGCAACTGCGCAAGTTGCAAAAGATACAACTGATGAAGAAGATTTAGGTAATGTTGCATCAGGAGTTCCTACAATTCCAGAGGTTCCTTCTTATAATCCTCAAGGAATAGGAGAAGGTATGTCTGATGAAGAGTTTAATAAAATGCAAACTCAAGAAAATAGAGCTGACGATTTAGAAACAATGACTGCTGGATATGAAGGTGCTTACTCTCCTTTACTTAAAGATATAGAATTTGGTAGTGGTAAACCAAAAGACTATAGAAAAATTGATGGTGAATGGTATAGAGTTAGGGATGGTAAACTAGGTAGTAAGTTTAAACCTGGTACATTAGCATCTAGTCCAGATATACGACAAGGTAATTTAGAAAATATATTTAATAGACCCTCTGATGAAGATATAGCAGCTAAAGCTAGACAAGCATTAGCTGATGCTGGAATTGGTAGTAAAGCTATTTTACCAGCTGCTGAAGTATTTATGGGCTTTGGTAATGATGATGGTACTATCATGAATAGTATGGAAGAGGTTACAGCTAAAAGAAAAGATAATTTAGACACTGCATCAAAAACTTTAGTTAATGCTTTAGAAGGTAATGATCAATTTCTTATTTCTTCTGCTGCTAAAGCTGTTGAAAATGCATCAGAAAATTTAGGGACTGCTAATATATCAGAGTCTGGTCAAAATGTAAATGATAAAGTATACAAACGTAAGTATGCAATAGAAGAACATAAGGATGTTGCAAAGAGCGTTGAAACCTTAAAAACATTAGTGAAAAATGCAAAAAAAAGTGGTAACACTGTATTAGCTGAAACATACGCGCAGAAACTAGCTGAACTTGAAATAAAAGAAAGAGAAGCCAAGACAAAAGTAGATACAGCAACTGCTGAATTAAATACAGCTGAAGCAAATGATGCACAAGTTATATCAGACAATATAACACCTGAGGCAGCAAAAGTTATAGAAGAAACTACAGGAGAAAAGATAATTCCTGGAGGTTCAGATAAAAATAAAATTGAAGCAATTGCTAAAACAGTAGATGATAATAAAGATAACGAAATTACTAATGCTCTTAGTTCTAAAACAGGTGATGCATTATTAAAAGATTCAAAGCAAGACCCTGATAAGTATGCTAAAGTTAAAGGTATGATGGGATTTTTATTTGGAGATCTTATAGACCAAAGAGAAATTGGAAGAGCTATTGCTGTATACTTAGGTTCAAGAGCTTTAGGTTATTCACATGCTGATACAATTGGTTATGTAGCTAAGAACTATCTTAAAAGAGTTGATAGTAAGAATGCTAAGATGGATGCATTTATTAAAGCAAACGCAGGTAAATATGAAAAAGGTTCTCTTGCTGAATACAAAAGAACTGGTGATCCTAATGTACTTATACCAGTAGGTTCAGTTGCTAGACCTCAAGGTGAAGATCCTAAAATGTATTACTCAAAAGATTTTCCAAGAGGTAAGTTAGCTTATAAGTTTAAAAAGAAACTTCCTAGTGGAGAAGATATAGTTTACTGGTCTTATGATCAGGCAGGTCAAAGTAGAGTAGGAGCAGGTCATCATACAGATGCAAGAAGAGTTCCTACTACTATTGAGTATGATAAAAGAATACAAGACAATGCTAAAATAGTAGCAGGTCAATTAAATGATCTTGTTAAAGCAGAAGGTCTTGGTCGAGATAAAATAGGTGAAACAGAGTCAGGAGTTGCAAAGTGGCAGAACTTAACAGGTGTAATGCCATCAGCTCATGCTCAAGAGATAGCACTTTGGGCAGAAGAGAATGGCTACAATATGACTATGCTAGGATCAGGTCTTCAAACAGCTTTTGCAGAAATGTCAGCTAAAGCTAAAGAGACTGGTGTTAAAGAGTCATCTCTTATACCTTATTTAGAAAATGCTACTATTAAAGAAAGACTATTAGGCCAAGCAGCTGAGTTACCTCAAGCAAAGGTTGGTGATAAAATAGTTGTTATGGATACAGAAAATTTAATAGAACTTAATGAACAAGTTAAAACACTTTCAAATGCTATAGGTATGCATCCTGATAAATTTTGGAATGATGCTTCTGAATTATGGACAACAAAAGAGCATGATCATTATAAACAAACTGGTAAAACTTGGAGAGAAGTGTATCAAGAAGAAGCAAAGAAACCTGAGAACGAAGGGTTCACTCCATTCGCATTATTTACTATGAAAGTTATAAAGTTAAGATCACAATAGGAGTTACTATGGATAACAATATGATTGATGTTTCAGTCTTTGAACCGCGACCTTCTTTTACGGAAGGTACTCCTTATTCTTTTCTTGATGCTGATACTATAAAGAATGATGAAGGTGAATTGTTTAGAGTGCAAGGTCTTAGTATGCCTGAGATTATGCATATTACTAAAGATGGTCTTACACCTGGCGGACCTGGAGGTTACGAAGCTACACAGCAAATAGATAAGCTAGCTAAAGAAATGGGATTTAATAACGTTCATCGTCTTACAAATCCAGATGGTTCACCTATGATGGATGCAACAGGTACTAGACAACTTGTAAGAATAAGTGATGAGAATGGTAGAGACTTTGTACAATCCCTTAGTAGTTATGGTATTAATAGATTAGGTAGTTATAGTTCTCAAGAAGAAATAGATGCTTATAACTGGGGTAAAGCAAAAAATTATATAACACCATTTGAAGATGACAAACCTTTAAATGATTTTGAAAAAGCTAAACTCGCTATTGATAGTGCAGTTGAATCTGAAACTTATAATGCTAGTAAATTTAAAGAGGTTGCATTAGATGAGCAACAGCTAGCTAGATTAAATGCACCAAGACAACCTGGAGAATCTATAGAACAGTATGCTGTCAGGCTACAGAGAGCTAAAGACTATACAAATGTTAGAGTACTTGCTAGACATAATGATAGGACTCTTAAAAATAAAGCACTTCATCCTTGGTCTGAAAGCTGGGATGTAGGATGGACTGGAGTTATAGAAGGCTTATACGGCGCAGCTGAAATGATTGGAGAGCGAACAGGTTTTAATTGGCTAGAAGCATTAGGTGATAAAGGTATTAAAAGACAACATGAATATCTTAAAAATAAACCTGAAATAAAAATGAATATACTTAAACCTGTATTAGATGCTGATGGTAATGTTATAGATAATGAATGGGATACCGGTGGTGTATCAGGATTCTTTGAGTACATAGGAAACATGGGTGCTATGGCTATGCCTTATATGGGGGTTACTGCTGGAGCAACATTGGCTGCACCAATTACTGGAGGAACATCCTTAGCTGTACCAGTTGCTATGTATACCGGACAAACCTGGAATGATATGGAAGGTGATAATAAAAGTGCAACATTAGCTGCTGCTGCTGGTATAACTATGACAGTGTTAGACAAGCTAGGTATTGTAGGTTTAATGGGTGGCACTAAAGGAATTAGTATATTATCTAAAGACTCTCGAGAAAAAATGGTAAACGCCTGGGTTAAGAAATATAAAAAGGGTGACATGTCTGCTGACAATAAAGCATTAGCTAGAAATGCCATTGAAAAAATGACTAGACTTGAATCAGCAAAGCTAGTTAAACATGCTGCTGAAATAGCTAAAGACCAATTACAATACGGTAATATATTAAAATCTTTTGCAGCTAGATCCGCACAAGGATTTGGTGTAGAATCAACAACAGAAGTAGGACAAGAACTTACAGGATACATGGCATCTGTTATAGGAAGTGATAAGCATTTTGATTCTGTTGAATTACATAACAGATTAATTAATGCTTTTATTGCAGGTGGTACTTTAGGTGCAGGCTTTGGTGTACCAGGAACTATATATGATGTAGGTCAATGGACAGATGTTGCTGTAAGAACAGGAGTAGCTGAAGATAAAAGATTATCACAAGAAGGTAAGTATGCAGAAGAAGAAGCTAGAAGAGGAAACGAGTATGCTACAGATGATAAAGGTAATATATTAAAAGATGCTTATGGACAACAGATAATTAAAAAAAGAGGTAGCCCAAGATCAGTAGATGATATTGCAATAGCTGCAGCAAAGCGTGCAAAGAATCGTATATTTGCACCAAGTGATACTGACTTTCTTCAGAAAGCCGAAGCTCATGATGCTACTCAAAAAACTAAAGATACTTGGACAAAAGTAAAAGAAGCAGCTGCTAATTTTCCTATGCTATATCAAGGATCTATGAGATTTTTAATTAGCCCTTATACAAATAACCAAAGTGTTAGAGATATAGGTGCACTAGTAAATGGCTTCTTACATAAAATAAATCCAGGAGAATCTTTAGAAGAGTATAAACAACTGCAAGCTGCAACGTTTAGAAAAATGATTAAGAGTCCAGCAATGCTTTCTAAGAATGCAAAGTTTAAAAGAATAAATCAACTTGAGTTATCTAAGATTACAAATGCTTTTGGTGAGTGGGCTAAGGACAGAGATCTTACTAAACTTGATTGGAATACTTTACCTGATGGTAGTGCAGTAGAAGGAGATGCTAATTTTACTGGAGGAGTAGATCTTAAAAAGCATAAAGATTGGTTAGCTGAATTCACAAAAGAAATAAATGCATTAGGTGATGCACTTTATAATCAGCAAAGAGAAGCTCGATTAAGAATGAATGATGGTTCTAAAACAGATAAAACATTTGACGTACCATATTTAAAAAATTATATGACTAGATATAAGTCAATCAATAAAGCTGCTATTGAAAGAAATAAAAATGGCTTTATTAAAATGCTAATGAAATCAGAATTCTCAGATGGAACAGAAGGGTTCGGTAGTTATACAGGACCTAATGGTAAAAGAATTAAACAAGGTTTTACATTAGATGATGCAACAAACTTAGCTAATCAAATTTTAAATAATGGTGATATGCTTGATGAAAGAAGTGTATTTGAAGTAGGTAGAGGAAGATTTATTCCAGCCTCTCATAAAAATAGAACATTAAATCTATCAGAGAATAAAGACTTTAATGAATTTATGGAGCAAGATGTTTTTGTAAATATTAATAATGCAATTAAATCTGCTACAAGATACATGGCATACCAGAAATATGTTGGAGATAATAACGAAATACTTAATCAGATGTTAGAAGATGCAATGGCAAATGGCTTAGCAGAAAAAGATGCTAACTATTTAGCGGCAGGATTAAGAGATTATCTTCAAGCAGAATCAGGTAACTATAAGCGTATAGAAAATCAAACAATAAATAGTATTCAAAAGAATATATTAGTATGGACTACCTTAGCTGGATTACCTATGGCTACTATATCTTCTATGGTAGAATACATGATGACGCTAAGAGCGCTAACACCTGCACAAATAGCTACAACTATAAAAGCATCAGCTAAAGAATTTGCGCAAGCAGCTTGGGATACTATTACTAATCCAGGTTTACAAAACATTGAAGCTAGAAAAAGAAAAGAAGAGAGACAAGCTAAGCTACAAAAGTTAGGGTTCTTTGATTGGGATGTAGGCGCTGCGCAAACTACAGGTGCTACAGAAAATACTTATGCTTCAAGATATTTATTAGATAAATATTTTAGAATAATAGGGTTACAACAATGGACAGACTATACTCGTAATATAAGAGCTGCTATTGCAGATGATTTTATTATGGATCATCTTAACACTATTAATACACAAAGAACAACTAATGGTTTATATAGTAATGAAGTACAAGAAGCTGAAGAGCAATTAAGAAACCTAGGATTAGATGTAAATAAACTTTTAGCTTTAGCTAATCAAACTTTAGGATTACCTTTGTTTGATAGAGTTAGACCACCGTTAGCAGATACAATGTTAACTATGAGAGAGACTGACCAAGAGCTAGAAAGAATGTTTTCATTAGCAGAATATAATTTTATTAATGAAGCTATAGCATTACCTGGTACAGCTAACAGACCATTGTTTTATCAGAATCCACATCTTGCTTTGTTCACACAGTTTCAAGGTTTTATTGCAACTTTTACTGCAAATCAAATACCTAGAATGTGGGGTGATTACGTTAAACGTGGTACACCTGCAATGAAGTATAATGCTTTTGCTATTATGTGTACTATGATTGCATTAGGATTTGTATCACAATACTTAAAAGATTTATTAAAGTATGGTAAGGCTACTCCTTATTTAGATAAGGGAGAAGTAATACAAAGAGGGGTAGGTGCATCTGGATTGATTGGTGTTGCTGAAAGACCTCTTAACTTTTTCTTTCCTATCTATGAAACATCCTCTAGTAATATGGTAGAAGAATTATTTCAAACAGTTTCAGGAGAAGCTGCTGCTTTATCTAACGTAACTAGAGCAGCTACAGGAGTAGGTCAATTGATTGAAGGTAACATAGAACCAGGTGCATATAAAGTACTTAAAACTACACCACTAACAGGACCATTTAATCAATTAAATAGAGCCGCAGCTAGTGGTATTAATGAATTATTTGGCGGTTAAGGAGATAATATAAATGAAACAAACAGGTATACAAACCATAGCTAAGACTCCATTGCAAAGAGCAGGAGCTACTGATACTAATCAACCTCTGTTAAAGCTTCCAATACCTGGACAAGATATGATGACTACTCAAGAAGCTCAACAAATTAGTAGTCAAGACTTTGAAGAAGCAACTCAAAGAAGATTAGCTCAAGAGCAAGCTGGTAACCAAGAACCTCCGCCTATTCAAAGTGAAGATGACTATGCAGGTTTTGAACAACCTACCGGAGAAGCATATGAAACGCCTACTCCAGTATTAGCTGATGCAGTAATAGGTGGTATACAATCACAAGCTGAGGAAAATATTAATGTAGATCCTGCTGAAGAGCAAAGAGAACGAGAAAGAATTCAATCGATTCCAGAAATGTGGGGAGTTAAAACTTTAGCTGGTATCTATGCTACTGTAAATGATGAAAGTAATATGATGTATGGACCTATGCATAGAGCTAGTAGAATGGGTAATGTAAATGTTGCTAAAATGTTAAGCACTGAATTATCAGAATGGATGGGAACAGGAGATCCTGAATCTGCTTTTACAATAAGAGAGAAAAATAAAAACAAAGATTGGAAAGCAAAGTTTCCAGCTATGAAAGATTCTATAACAGAGACTGATCAAAAAAATATTTTATATAATCCTAGACTATTAGATGCAGGCTTATGGAATCCTGAATTAGAATACAAAGGTGGTAAGGGTGGTATTCAATTAGATGAAGACTTCTTACAAACTATGTCTTTAGTTACTGAACAATTTTATGTACAAGGATTACATACTAGAGCTGAAGAAGATTTTGAAACAGTTGCAGATTTAAATGATCCTGAATCTACTGCTGTAAATGTAGCTTCTTATACAAAAGCTGAAGGAAGAAAACAATTAGGTAAAGATATATTTCAGCAATGGAAAAGAGTACAAGCAACAAAAAGAGGAATACCTACAGATACTTATGCTGCAGATTTTAAATCAATTAATGATGAAGTCTTTGAGCAGCTAGGTGACTTTGCTAAAGAATCATACTTCTTAGTTAACCAAGATTTAATGCAAAGAAAAATTCTTAGTGATAAACAAGTAAGATTTTCTTTAACACCTGAAGGTAATAAATTATTTAATGATACTTACTATATGTATAGTGCAATGTTTGGTGCAAATGAGGTTGCGCCTATGGCTGCACCTTCTGAAGATGGCCAAATGGTTTTTGAAGGTCAGACTTATACTAGACGAGTTACTACTGGTATAGGAGATCTAGGTAATACAACTCACTTGTTTGAAGCAATGGCTAATATGAATAAGGTTGTAATAAGAAATGATCCTCAAAGAGAACGCGCTGCTTTTATGTATGCAGGCGCAGCTATAAGTACTGCTGAAAATCCTGAGATAGTTAATGGACAAATAGCAAATGATTTTAATGAGCGAGAGTTAACAGAAGTTTATTTTAATGATGGGGAAGGTTCATACTCAAAAAGATTATTAGATTTAGAAGTACCTAATACAGATATTCAATGGTCTTATAATCCTAAAGAACCTAATTATGCAAACATGTTTGGTATAGGTACAGAAAAATTTGAATCTTTACTACAAGAAAAAGCAAGGTTATATGCAGCTGCTTATGATATGGAACAAAAAGGTTTAGCTGTAAATCAAAGTGGATGGGGTTTTGATTTATATCTTTCAGCTAAAATGTATAATCCAAAAAGTATATTGGATAAAGAAAGAGAAAAATTAATAAGCATTTTAGATGGTGCTAATAGATATTCTGGTAAAAATAATTATTTAACTTTTGCTATGCAAGCATTAACAGGAAGAATGCATTCACAACAAACACTTTATAATCCTCAAGCGCATAAAGTATTAAGATATATAGTTGGAGGTGGTAACACTTATCAATGGACTCCTGGTAAAGGTAATCTAGATTTTACTTTCATAGAAACTATGTCAGCTCATTTATTTGAAAACCCTAAAGTACCTGGCGTAGAAAACTTTAAAAAGAAATATGGTATAGCAAGAACACCTAAAGAAAGAATAAAAGTATTTAAAGAAGAAGAAGCTAATGCTAATAATCCTGATAGTTTATTTATGAAGTATGTTAGGTGGGGTGAAGAGCTAGAAAAAATTACAACTCCTTTTAATTCTAAAGCAGCTGGTAATTTATTTACACAATTTAGAAATGCTTCGGGTAATCCTCAAGCAAGAGGACAGGTAATAGGTCAGCTACAAAGAGGTTTTAATAATGATCCTCTTAGTCCTGATTTAAAAGCTTACTTAGCTAAGTTTGAACAAGAGTCTATACTTCAAACAGACTATCTAATAAACCTAGCTAAATACCATAGAATAAAAAAGCATAACAAAGAAAACCCTAATCAACCTCAGGTTTTTAGATCTAGTATTGTTTTAGAAATAGATGGAAGAACTCATGGACCTGCAACCTTAGCTACCTTATTAGGTAGTGAAAGCATGGCTAAAAGATCTGGCATAATAATGAAGCAAGACTTTCAAGAAATGTTAGGTGGTGAGTATAAAGATCTTCGAGATGCTATGATGGATTCTATGGATAGCAACTTTGAAAAAATATCTGGTGGTATTTCTTATATTACAGATGAAAAAAGATCTTATTGGAAAGCTATATTGCAAGCAGCCTTTGAAGATAGAGAAAACTTTTTAAAAAAATCTCCTATGACTATGGGATATGGTCAAGAGATACAATCTTTAAGACAGCATGTTGATACTACTGTATTTCAAAGTAAAGAAATAAATAATATTATGGCTGAACAAAAATTAAAACCTGCAGAAGTAATTGATTTCTTACATACAATGTTAGTAGGATCTATCTATGAAACTATGGATATTAATACTATTCGAGCTGCTAAACTAATTAAAACTACAGGATATTTATCTGCTTTGTCTGGAGTGTTGTTTCAATTACCACAACCTACAGGTTTATTAAGTACAATAGCTGGTAAAGATTCTAGGCAAAAGGGACAGTCATCTTATACATTATCTTTTACAGATCCTGAAACAGGAAAGGTTAAGGCGTTAACTGAAAGCCAGCAAATGAATGTTCAACAGTATGAATCTATTACATCACCTGCTGCTATGAGAAAAATGTTTGGTCAGACAGTACTTGGTGGTTATGCAACTGGTCGATTACTTCCTGCACTTATACAAGCTTTCGATGCTAACATGGTGACAGGTGTGTTTAGTGATGCTAAGGTAGGACCGATAGTAGGTACTGATAAAAATGGTAATCCTATATATGGAAAGTCTATAACAACAAATAACTGGTCTAAGATTCAAGCGGCTGCTAAAGCTAATGGCGCAGAGAATGTTTTTGTATTACCTATCTTTGATGCTTTCTTAACTGATCTAGGAACTAATGCAGCTGTAAGAGAAGTTGCTAATAAAGTTTATCAAGATTCTTTAATTGAAGGTCAGATGATGGAGAAGGTTGTAGATTATTATGAGAACACATTAGTTCCTCAAATGAAAGAAATAAATAGTTCAGAATCTTTTGATTGGAAGGATCCAGCTAATCGTTACTTTATGTTACAACAACTTTTTGCGGAAGGTAATTTAAAAGATCCAGCTCCAAGTTTAAAGAAAGCTATTGAAAAACTTTCTTGGGATGAAGAGTTTAAGTGGCAAGAGGGTTTAGAAACTTTAAGTGAATGGCAGCAACGTACTAAAGGACTATCTAAGAAAAGAGCACGACAAGTTTATACTGCGGCGGCGGCTGAAATGAAACTAACCATACCTCAATTTGAACAGCTAATGAATGGTGATAAAATAACTGGAGGCCAAGCTAAAATATTAATTAGTTTAGTAACACGTATATTAAGTGTACCTAGTAATATGAGGTGGGCTAAGACTGAGATACCTAAAGCTAGAGCTGATATTAAAAATGCTATAGCAGAAGGAAGAGTAGCTAATATAGACAATGCTTAATTGTAATAAAAACGTAATGTGTCTCCTTAAAGATAACTAAACGGGAGACATATATGTTTAAAAAAATTATTTTAAGTTTATCTTTAATTGCAGTGGCAACAACTGCATATGCTAGAGAACAGATTAGTATTGTAGGTTCATCTACAGTATATCCGTTTTCAACTATTGTTGCAGAAAAGTTTGCACAAGAAGGAAATGCAGCACCTATTGTAGAATCAACTGGTTCAGGTGGTGGTATGAAACTATTTTGTGCAGGTATAGGTCTGGAACATCCAGATATTACTAACGCTTCAAGAGCTATTAAGTCTAAAGAAGCAGCGACTTGCAAAAAAAATGGTGTAGAATTTATAGAATTTGTTGTAGGTAATGATGGACTTGCATTTTCAAATTCATTAAATGGTAAGCAGTTTAATATTTCAATAGCACATATTGCTGCAGCATTAGCTAAAGAATTACCAGGTGGTGGATTATATCCTGTATCTAATATGTCTGATAACTTATTAGTAACATGGGAGCAAGTAGATTATTATGTACACAAACAAACAGGTCATCCTATAATGGGGTTACCTAATCAAGAGATAACTATCATGGTACCACCACCTACATCAGGTACTCGTGATGCAATGGGATCTCTGTTTATGAAAAATGGATGGAAAAAATTAGGTCTTTATAAAGGCGATTCAAAAAACGGATATAAAGTTTTAAGAGAAGACGGTAAAGCTATTGAGATGGGTGAGAACGATAATCTTATAGTTGAAAAGTTGGTTGCTGATGATGATATGTTTGGTATATTTGGTTATTCATTTTATGATACAAACAGAGATAAGATTCAAGCATCTATAGTTGATGGTGTGGAATTATCTTTTGATAGTATATCTTCTTATAAATATCCAGGAGCTAGACCACTATTCTTTTATTTAAAGAGTATGCATTTAGATGTTATACCTGGACTAAGAAAGTATGTGAGTGAATTTATTTCAGAAAAAGCTATGAGTATAGATGGCTATTTATTTCCTGCAGGTCTTGTACCTTTATCTGATAGTGACTTTGCAAAACAAAAATCTAAATTAAATAATCTTTAATATAAGGACTGTGTAATGATAAGTAAATTTTTTAGAAGAAGATTTTTAGATTTTAACTATGACTATATAGATTTTTCAAAACTGTTTAGCCGATATTAAATATAAAAAAAATACCCCTAAGAGTATCATAAGATATTCTTAGGGGAGTTTTTATTTAGTTTTATTACATTTTTCAAGAGCTTGCTTCTTCCAATCACCCATATTCTTTAGGCCTTCGGATTCTTTACCCTCTTTTATATACCAATCAAGTCCTCTTTGGTATTCATTTTCAATTATTAATTCATCCAGCTGTTGGTCTGACATGCTATCATCTAAAGATGGATCCATGCCAAGACCTTTCAATGCTGTTTTTGTATCAGGTTCCAAACCTAATCTTACTGGAAGTATTCCTTTCTTACGCGAAGAAGTAGTCACTATTCTTTACCTCTCTAATATCTAAGCTACCTAGCTCAGGTTGGTTGTAGTTAAAATTATCTGGATTTGTTACTAACATTCGTTCAATTACTTCAAAGAAATTAGAATAACTATACATTGTTATAAACTCTTCTTTAATAAGTTCTAATAACTCATCAACATCACATGCATGTACACTATATGAATCGTGTACGGCGCCAAAATCCCCTCCCCATTTAGCAATTACTTTAGCCATGTGTGCAGCATCCATAGAGTGCACAAAGTTAGGCGAGATTCCAGACATAAAAGATCTTATCTTTGGTTTGTCTGTGGGTTCTTTACCGACATGTTGTATTCTTATTGTATCAGTTTCTTCTTTACTACCATCTTCTTTAGTTAGTATAGGCTTAACCTTCCTTTGACTACAGCTGATAATAGCTTTCTCTTTAAATTCATTCTCAACGAATGCTTCATATGTAACTGGAAATCCAGATTGTGTTGTCCACTTTATAGATTTTTGTTTTATATTCTTAGAATATTCGGAAGCTATCTCAGCTTCAGCAATTTTCTGTAAGAACTTCATAGTTTGTAGTGGACCTGCACAAACTTTATCTATTGCTTTAATTAAATGCTTAGCAAGTAATTCGCAATCCTCTTCAGTTATATTATATTTATTTAAATACCCTTCAACATGGCAGTCAAGATACATATTCTCTGCAATCTTCTGCGCTCCTGCACTGTATGCACGAGTCATAGAACCACGCTTAGCTATACCTTTACGTATATGTTTCATTGGCATTTGTCTTTCTTCAAACCATTCCGGTACTCTTTTAATTAAATCTTTAGCACACTGTACATAAAAATCTTTTTGAATATCTTGTGGTACGATTCCAACTAACTCACCTGCTTCTTTATCTTTAGACATAGCACATAGATGTTGCCATCCATTGTTAGATCCATCAACTGGTATAGGAAGATAAGTAATATATTCTTCTTGTTCAAGTGCATCTTTAATTTCTAATACACTAGCTAATAAACTAATAGGTTTTTCTGCATTAGGATTAATAATTTCTTTATCAGCTATCTCTAATAACTTTTCAATATTATTATCTGTCCATGCTTCACGATCTTCTAACGTCATTTTATCTACAGATATATCATCTAACTCTTCATCTTTTAGGAAAGGTTTATAATCTGTTGTTAGCCAGTTAGGAAGATTATCTTTATGATATGTTTCATTATAACAACATGCTATATGAATCTTTAATCTTCTTAATCCTGCATCAGTCATAGGTTTTCCTTTAGAGAAAAGCATTTGACCTCGGGCTATGTCATTACCCTGGAAGTTTAAGAAAGGTGTTGTATAATATAGTCTACCTCTATAATCTGCTTCAGTGTATTGATAAAATGGTTTGTCACCTATTAGATCTGATCGTGCCATAGT
>NZIO01000028.1 GCA_002689925.1 Candidatus Pelagibacter sp. | reverse complement strand
GTTGGATCTTGTGGGCTTGGTGCACCACCACCTTCCGGTGGTTGAGGTGCTTGTTGAGGTGGCTGTGGCATTAATGCTGCCAACTCTGCCATCATCTTAGCTTGTATTGCTGCTTCTCTAG
This sequence comes from Candidatus Pelagibacter sp., assembly GCA_002689925.1. Taxonomy (GTDB): domain Bacteria; phylum Pseudomonadota; class Alphaproteobacteria; order Pelagibacterales; family Pelagibacteraceae. The sequence goes on along the minus strand of NZIO01000028.1, from coordinate 8,647 downwards.
GATCATTAAGAATTTTATCTTCATCTAAGTCCATTGAAGAAGCTAGTTCTCTTAGTATGTAATCATATTTAACAAATGGAGCCATCTGTGGATTAGCCGACATCTGCATAAACTGAATAAGTCTTTGAGATCTTATTTCATTTCTCATAAGACTTTCTGTTCCTTTAGCGACTACTTCTAAATCTCCGATTAGGTCTTTATCAAAGTTAAATTGCATATTGAACGCAAACAAAGATTTACCTAGAGGAGCTAGTAAATAGTCATCTATGTTTCTTACTACTGCTTTAATATTTTGTGCAGCAGCTCCCATTAGCATAGACATTCCGGATGCAGTTCTACCTACACTCATTACTCCTGTCATACCATGTGCATAAGAAGGCATACCTGTCGATTCATCTGCTAGTTGTCTAGCTTTATCAAACATCTGTAAACATTCTTGCGTTACATTAGGGAACTTAGTTCCAAAGATTGCTTGTCCTGGTGCTCCTGCTTGTCTACGAAATATTTTGCCAGGATATACCGATAAGTCCTGTCCAGGAACTAAATTCGTTTCGTCTACTTCTATAAGTAGGTTTGAAGATAGTGCAGCATTGTCTACTGCCATTCTCATAAAGCCATTCATTAACAGTTGGGTATCATCCATGTTCTCAGCAAGACCAATACCAAAAAACGAATAGGGGTTTAACTCATAAGGTGTCGCATGATATGGTAATCTAGTTGGAGTAAATGGATTAAGTACTAATCTTAGTATCTCTCCATTACATATCCACGCATTGACTTGAACCTCGTCTTTATCTTCTAATTCTTCTGGGATGTCAAGATCTGCAAGTTCAGCAGTTTCAGCATCCATAGTACCCCAATACTCTAGGACTTCATAACGATCTACTTCAAAGGTAGAGTTGTTATCTTCTAATTCATTTTCCCAATACTCTTTAATATAGTTAGCCCCATTTTCTATAGCTAACTCTATACTTTCTTTTCTAAAATAAGGTCTGTTTTTTAAATTTCTAAGTTCTGATTTATTCATACGATGTCTTTCAATCGCATACTCAGAATCAGACATACTTCTAGCATCATAATCTGGGTAAAAGTTCCAGACACTAACTGATTCTACTTTTGGTATAGTTTCAAAGATAGGATCATACTCTCCATCTTCGTTCCACCTAGGATATTCTTTATCAAAAGCAAAAGGCCCTTTAAGAACACCTGTACCAAACAAAGACATATCAAAAGCAACAGACCTTAAATGTTTACTAGCATGAGATTCTTCTAATTGGTCATGTATTTTTTTCTCCATGCCCATTGCAGCTTTTTTAGCTGGTTCAAAAGTAAAAGATGTAGGAGTTGCACCTGCACCTTCTTGGAGTTCGTCTTCAATGCTTTTTAGTGCATCTTCATACGCACCTACTTCTTTAAGAATATCTTTTCTTTTAACAGTACTAGATTTCTTTCCAGTAATTTCTGCTATCTTAGCTTCAGTTGGTTCTTTAGGATCAAAATATGCAGATTCTAAAACATTATTAGGAAGAATTGTTGCATTAATACCTATAGGAAATTTATTACCTGCAAATAAAACATCTATAATTTGTGCGTAAGCAGCCAAAACTTTAGTCTTAGTTATTTTAATAAATGCCCTAGACTTTTCAGTATCATTAAACTGAACATCAGTAGAATAAATACCACGATAATTCCTGTAGGAGTTTAGCCAACGATTTTCGTCAGAATACCTACTATCTTTAGATTTATTAAATTTACTTTCAATATAATCTACTAAGCCAGAATAAGATTGGTTTTGATTTTCAACATCCCCACTTTCATCAAGAGCTATTACTGAATCATTATCTTTCTTTGCATCAAAAGATAAATTTTCGTCATCGGTTGGTTTTTTTACTAATGCCATAATTTTTTAATACCCAAAGGTTGTATCGGCAGGTCTCCACTTATACTCTGGTTTTTCCCTGTCGAATAAAGATACAGTTCTTGGTCTTGTTTGGATTCCATACCTAATACTATCGTAGGCGTGATCTGAAGCATATCTCTTATCAATATCATCAGTCCCCTTTGGGTCTGAAGGTATAACAGGCAAATCAGAAATAACTTGCCTACAGTTTTCAAAAAAACAAATACCAGGCATATCTGTTACTTCGTCTACCTTTAATAATTCATGTAGTCTATTTTTTCCTGCTATCCTAGAACCTGCTGTTCTATCTGAAGGTCTCCACCTGACTCCTTCAGCCATCATCTCTTCTGCAATACTAGGCCCAAACTGACCTCGGTTATGCCAACAAGAAGAGTCTAATACACCATACGCCATTTGTTCTTTAGCTTCTGTTTCTATTGCTAAAATCCTTCTAGCTAAATCTCTTGCTGTATGTTTAGCAACATATAATTCTCTATAAACAACTAGATTTTCGTAAGCAGGGTCAATAGCGTACCAATGTACTGCACTAAAACTAGCGTACCCAAAGTCGCAAGACCTGAACCTAGTCCAATCGTAAGGTATTTCAAAAGGTTCGACAACATGGACACTATTTTTAAACTCTGAGAAAGCAGCACCTTCTGCTACTGACCAGTCCCCTTCTAGGAGTTGCCTTCTTTGCATCTCTGGTAAAGAGAGCAAGTTAGCTTCATAAGCCCCATCTCTAACTAAGTATGGGTTATCTTTTAATTTAGCCGGTATAAATTTTCTGTCAAATAGAGTTTGACCAGCTTTTTTATGTCCTTCAGGATACTCTAATACTTCTCCTGTGTCAATGTCAGTTGCAGGGAAGCTCCTATTTTCTGGAGCTGGTTTAATAAACATTTCCCTTACCCAATTATGCCCAGGGCCACCTGGGTTAGTTGTTGCCCTCATAAAGATTGGAAGTTCTGGATCTGTGGTTCTTAACCTAGATCTCATATAATTCCAAGCAAAAGGCGTTGGGTGTTGAGTTAATTCATCAAAACCAATGTAACTAAACGCTTGTCCTTGATACCTTAAACAATCTTCATCCCTTTCTAAGTAAGTAAGCCATAATCTAGCTCCACTAGGGAAAATCCATTGGGATTTCTTTTCCCCCCACTTAGCACCTGGGAAAGCTCTAGGATATAATTCCTGAGTCTTCCAGATCATCTCTCTTAATTCATCGTTTGTCCTTCTAAGGATCAATCCATTAAAATTCTTATTATGGAAATACCTCATGGGGTCGGCTATTAAACTATAAGTTTTTCCACCCCCAGCACTACCACCATATAAAACTTCTCTTTCGTTTGCTGCGAGAAATTCTGTTTGTGGCCCCGGATTAGGTTTAAATAATATTTCTTTATGTTGAGGTATAGTCTCTATACTCTCAGTACCACCTAACCCATTGGGTGCGACACTATCTGTCGCTTTAGTAATCTCTTTTAATTTTTTGTTGGCAACAGTAACTGATCGTTTTCCTGCTGCTCTTTTTTGTCGAAGTGCATACTCTTCCTTCGCCTTCTTTGTCTTAGGAGTATTTTTCTTCTTTCTTTCCGATAGTTTCTTTGCCCTTGGGTTATTTTTAGTATCTCCTCTAAAACGCTTCCAAATATTAGACAAGCCCTGATGAGAAATAGTATGACCTGATTCTTCAGATAACCACCTTGCAGTTTCTCTTAAAGAATTACCATTATCTAAGTACGATAAGGCTATACTTACTTTCTCAACTACCTCTTGAATAGGCTCAAGAAGTAATGGGTCTTCTGTATTCGCTTGATACCCATAAGGTATCTTAGCTGTCGGATTGGGGCGAGTTTTACTCTCCCACTTCTCCTGTATGATTATCTTCTGAGTCATTTTCCTTCTTCGGTGGCAATATGAATAACCCCCCTGTATCTGTGGTTACTTGTATTTGTTCTTTCTTGACAAGCCCTGTCCTATCTAAAATTTGGGTCGCTGCCGAAACTGCGTTTCGTGCACCCATCTGTCCAGGATCATCTAATACATCTACCATACTAAATGTAGCTTTAGGGGCGTTCATTGCTAGTAACAAAGAAGATCTTTCTACTATTTCATCTTTTAGTGAACTTACTATTTCACTTATCTTAGTATTCTCAGAATATCCAGCTATATTCATAGCACCACGAATATTGCCTTTGGCTTCCCCACACAGGGCTTCCAAAAAGGCTTCTTGTTTTTCTGTTAATTTTTTAGTTTCTTCTACCACTTTGTTTTATGACTCCAATATCTTGCACTAAACTTATCTGGTTTAGCATCTTGAGCATTATGTCTAGCATAATAAGATTTTTTTCTTGCTTTATCTTTTGCACTCTTAGGGTTTTTACCTGCCCCTGTAACTCCTTGCTGTCCAAATCGAATTAGCTTTAACTCATGCCCTTTTTGGGCTAATACCACATGAGACTTTGTTTTATGTCCTGGAGTTTTTTTAGGTTTATTAACTCCTTTTAGCCCATGTTTTTTAAGCATTGCTGCTCGTCTATTCTCATGAGCCACGATCTATGCCTTTTTTGTAGTCTTCTTTTTCTTTTTAGGAAACCCAGCCTTCATATTTGCATACGCTTTTTTAGTTATAGTAGATTTACTTTTAGGTCTACTTGTACCGGCTTTTTTGCGTTTGTTAATATTTTTATATAAAGACATACTTACTTTTATCGTCTAATTTTAAAATTTAAGGCAATAATATCTAAATACCCATATAACTTAGAAATCCACCGATCATCTTTCTCACTAGGAGTGTAAGCAGCAATAATTGATGCTATTGTAATTATATAAGTACAAGTTGTTATTAAATCAAAAATAAATTCCATATTCTATTCCCTCGTTAGGTCAAAATTATAATTATAACCTTTTATCCACATTACCAATAAGTATCGTTGTCCTTTTGTTACAGCAAGACCTCTATGCTTATTAGTAAAAGAATCAAAAAATAAAGCTGTTCCATTTGGTAAAGGTTCAACTATACCTCGATTCAAAAATTCTGTTCCCCCACCTTCATACTCTCCTGTATTGAGTGGGACTACGACTGAAACATCCCCAGCACTATCAAAATGATACGATATTTCAGAGATCTCTCTAGGACTGTAATTAGCTATTTGTATAGTAGCTTCATAGTAATTAGGTCTTCCCCACAAGTGGTTAAACATAGGTACTAAATTTTCTTTTACAGCTCTAATAATTAAATTATAAATACCTGGTACTTTTTTAAAGTTAAACTCAGGTACTTGAACTGATCCACCCTCTGTAGGGTTTACCTCAAAGGTATCTCCTTTTGTACTTAGTCTTATAGACTCTTCTAATAATTCTTTACAGAACTCTGTACTTAAAAAAGGAGTTGTATAAACTCTTGGGATAACCTCGTTATACTTTTGTATGTTTGGGTTATCTTTATCAATTACAAAACTAGCATCATAAGATGTTAATTTTTTGTTTTCGCAGATAATCTGCTTTCCAGCGTAATACGCATCTTCAATATTCAATAGTAAGGCCCTTTCTAAAAAGTCAGCAGTACTATTATTATAGCTATTATTAAAACTATTTTAAAGACTCGCATCATTTGTTGGTACTTTTTGTCTGTGGGTATTAAATTTACTTTCTTACAAAATTTAATAGGGTTAAACTTTTTACCCATACATTATTTGTAAGACTTTTTCTTTTTCTTCATCATGGTCATGCCACCATAAGCCTTAATTTCGTCTTTCTTTTTTAAAGATTGAACAGTTTTAGCTTTAGATCCTTTTTGAGCACCCTTCTTCATAGACTCAGTTTTTTTCTCAGCAGCTTTCTTAGCGTCAGATTTTTCTCTACGCTCTACCATAGCTCCTGTGCTTAACCCCATCTTTTTAAGTTTTTGCTCTCTATCTTGATCTTTAGATAATCGGCTAGTGTTAGAAACACTTTGATACCCACCACCCATGTTAAAACCTTTATGGGCTTTGGTTGACGCACCACAATTTGCTTTTTCAACTTTTAGTTTCATTATTTTTCCTCGTTGGATGAGCCACTACTAGAAGACGATCTACCAATAGTGTAGTCATCATAATACTCGCTATAATTTTTAAGTATCTTTATTTTACTCGCTTGAGATTGAGTTATGAGTTTTTCTTCTACAAGAAGTTTTTTGATCTCGTTAAACTCAAGATCTACTCCGGTGTTCGCCAGAATAGCAGCACGAATATAATGAAGGTTAATCTGAGTTGTGCTCATAGTATTTATATCATTAAGGGCATAGTTATGTCAACAGATGAAATTAATTAAGATTTAGTTTGACGAACAGTTAAATCCATGATATAACAGGATGGCAGTCCGGGGGGGTATAGTATATAGGGTATACTAACTTCCCTTTTTTATTAGTTCTTTAACTATTTTCTTAGCTAACGAGGGGTTATTCATACAGAAGGAAGTAAATCCATTCTCTAACCTCTTAACCATTGATTCCTCATTAGAGGTTGGTAATCCATACTCTTCCCATATAGTGTGAAAGATCTCATGAATTAATGTTTTATATTTTAATTTATCAGGTAAACCTTTTCTTATCGTAATCGTAGCTTCTTCATGATTACATTCCCCATAATCCTTTATATTACATTCTTTTAAAGAATATATAGTAGACCCTATTATTACATTCTGTTTATAGGTCAATACTGTGATTCCATATATTAGAAACAATACTCTTTCTAGGGCTAGTCTCTATTCCATTAGTAACTCTGTGAGGAGTTCCACTCTTAAATACGATTAATCTATTAGGTAGGGGTTTTATTCTTTCTGATGCTGGGGGAATACCTATTTCTAACATTCCCATATCATCTACTAAACTAATATCTTGATGACAATAAAATATACTTCCATACACAGGGGTCTCTATGATCCCTTTTTTTTCATATAGAGTTTCATCTTTATCTATATGCCAATCTAATCCTTTATTACCTTCCGGACTTATAATATGAGTCCACATTTCTATACCTGCTCTATCTAAGTAAGCATTTCTAATTCTATTGTCTAAAGTACTTACTCTTTCCCAGCTTTCTTTAATTACATTTAAAATTAAATCATTGTGGGGTTCTTTATCTTTTTCTACGAAGTCTGAAGCTAGGGGTTTCTTCCATAAAATAGGATCTTGCAGCAAGTAAAAAGTACCTGGGTCTAAAAAGTTATCTATTACTATCATTTGTCCATATATTCTACGATTGCTTCTAATTCTTCTTTGGTAGCATTTTGTTTTAGTCGATTAGCTTTTTGACTGACTATTCTTACATTCCCTGGAACATATCCTAAGTCTGGTTTCATACGATCTATTGAGGGAGAATCGTTTGAAGGGCCTTGTCCTTCTTTTAACCAATCAATAGGGGTATTAAATACAGGACAAGTAAGGGGGAAAGGTTTTAAATCCTCTAAAGTTATACTGTAGGGGATCTCATTTTTCTTACACCAGGCTTTTACTGTTGTTAGAGTGTTAGCAAGTTTTTGTTTTATTGCATACTCTAGCAATTCTTCCAGATCTATACGATCTAGTTCACTTTTCTTCCACTTCATAGGAATTACCATCTATTTCTTCTTCCTCATTAAGAGGGGGGAAATAGTTTTCTTCAGATTCCTCTATTTTAGAAGCTACAGCTCTCAAGCGTTCTGCTTGTCGAGTCAATTCATGTGCTATTGAATATATCTGATTAAGATTATCCCTATCTTCTCCTGTTTCGTAGTAGTTAATTAACTTATCTATTACTTCTTCAAACTCTATCCTACACTCTGCACAAGTATCCTCTTGTCTAGGAAATATATATGCAACAATATTGAGTATATTCTCTGGATTAATGTCGAGATCTATTTCAGTTACGATGGGGACAGTTAAATCAGCATGGTCGTTAGTTATAAAACTGTCATTAGAAGCCATTACTTACCTTTTGTTAAGGCATACCTGTAATTGTCATTACAGTATAGCTAATTATTTTTAACTACGACATCTATTATTACATTATTTTACAATATATGTAAACCCTTCCCCAAAAAAACACAATATGTAGTATGGAGTTTACAATTACTTTCCATGCCCCACCTGGTCGTGTTCGTTTACAGTCCCTTTTTTCTAAAATTTGGTCGGAGTTGTATACGCTAACGCACACCCCCACCCTGTCAGTTGCACCCCGATATATAACAATCTCTCACAATCTAACCGGCCTTTTTAGATAGGAAATAAAAGCATATCAATAGAAAATAAACTAAAAGAAACTAGAAAAATAAACTATAAGCCCTAACACCCCATAAAATAAGGCTCTATTGTTTATAGGCTCATATCTAACTGTTATTAGCCCATGATAAAGGCGTTAAAATACCCCTACCCCATCAAATAAAAGCCGGTTTCCTATCTTTACAAGTTTATATAAGCCGGGATAGCGTGGCCGGGATGCATGATATAAGGCTAATTAATAGCCCGGTATCCTATAAGCTCTTATAATCTATTGTAAGGCTATATAAGCTATTATGGCTATTACTTCTATTAAGGCTAACCTTACCACCAGGATTTTTAGCAGCCATAAAAAAAGCCGGTATATTTCAACCGGCTCAATTTATTAAAAGATTTATTAAAGATTAATAATTTATCTTATCTAATATATCACTAACTTTTTTTAAATCTTTATCACTTAAAGCATCTATAGCATCTTTATCTATTAGATGTGGATTTTCAAAAGG
>NZIO01000027.1 GCA_002689925.1 Candidatus Pelagibacter sp. | reverse complement strand
ATAGACGAGTATATATTTTTTGAATTCATGTCTGCGTACAAAACTTTGATGGAACAAGTTAAAAATGTCAAAGATGGTATGGGAACTACATCCCATGAACACCTTATGGACTATCTGTTTATGAAGATAGAAGATGAAAGACATGAACACTTTAAAAACAAGATGGGGGTTTAAATGGATAGAAGAAACATACCACCACACCTAAGACATCTATCTGATAAAAATCTAAGAGGATTGTTTTACTTATTTAGAGCAAGATAATGGATGAACAGATAGAGAATTGGCAAGTACAAATAAGAAATGTCGCTCCTATGATGCAGAAAGCTGAATACGAATTGTTGAAGTCAGAAGCAGATGTTAAAAGAGTAATAGCTTTATGGAAAGCTGTTGCTCTTTCAGAGGGCATTAAAACTGCAAGTGGTCAAGATAACTTTGCAGAAAACAAAGAAGAAGTGTATCAATCTAGGTTAGCTGTAGCGGTTGCTAAAGGTCAACTAAGTGCAGTCAAGGTTGAGTTAAGAGCCTTAGAAGTAGGGTTTGAGGAATGGAGAACTAAAATGGTTAATGCTAGAGAAGAGCGTAAGAGGTATGGTGCATGAAGATTAATCCTAAAACACAAAAAGAAGCAGACTTGTTATATGAAAAGCTATCACATGAAATGACAGATGAAGTTATCTATCAAGATGGACAGGCAACAGAAAAACAAGCTAAAGCTACATATTTATATTGGCTAGATAAAGCCAAACAAGTAGAAAGGTTAGGATTTAAACCTACTATAGATAGTGATGTTTTTTTTCCTGTGGGTAATGTTCCTACAGGTTGGTATGGAGCATGACAAAGGGTAGCAAACAAAGACCCTACGACAAAGATAAGTTTAACGAGAACTTTGAAAAGATATTTGGAGACAAGAGAAAGAATGTCAATAAAGGGAAGAAAGCCAACAAAGAAAGAAGCTGAACACATGGACAAAGTAAGTCAGTTAGGTTGCATTGTTTGTAGGAATATGGGTTTGGGTATAACACCTGCTGAAATACACCACATAGAGGGTAAGACAAAGGCTGATTCACATTTTAAAGTATTACCCTTATGTTTTGGGCATCATAGAGAGGGCGGAAGATTTAGACCCTTTATTAGTAGACATCCATACAAGAGAAGATTTGAAGATGCTTACGGAAGAGAAGCAGAGTTGTTAGAACAAGTTAATAAGTTGTTAGATGAAGATTGATTTACCTTTAGAGGTTTACTACACAAAGAATAAGAAGTTTATCCTTAACTTAAACAACTATCGTAATGCCCATTACAGAATACTATCTAATGCCAAAAAGATTTATGCAGACAATTTAGTTGATAGGATTAGTTATCCTACATATAAAGAGCCTGTTGTATTAATTTACACCTACTATGCAAAAAGCAGGAGAAGATTAGATGTGAGTAATCCTTGTTCTATTATTGACAAGTTTACTTGCGATGCTTTGGTAAAAGCGGGAGTCTTAGAGGATGATAGTAGTAAACAAATTAAACAAGTTATTTACAAATATGGGGGGATTGATAAAAACAATCCTAGATGTGAGCTTGAAATCGCAGCGTCCCAGCAGCAAAAGAAATATTTACCAGTCAATGATTAATCCCAGGGATGGAGCAAATGCTAAAAGACATACTACAAGAAAAATTAGATAAACGAAAAAGGAAATGGTGGGAGTGGCACAAAAAGAATCCACAAGTTTGGGATAAGTTTGAATCTTATACCTTAGAGGCTATCAATAGTGGTAGGAAAAAGTATTCGCATTGGGCGATAATCAATCGTATTCGTTGGCACAATGAGATAGAAACTAGAGGTGGGGACTTCAAGATAAGCAATGATTACATCTGTTTCTATGCCCGTTTATTCCATGCTAGACATCCACAATACAAAGACTTCTTTACATTGAAACCATTGAAAGAAGAAAAGGATATGGCTATGTTAGAGGTTAAGACTGAAAATAGGAATGTTAGCTTTCTTCCTAAGTTGAGGAACCATAGCTAGTCGCATATCTCTTTCTAGTTCTAAATCTCTAATTAAGTCAGACTTAACTGTTATAGATAGATTTTCATCTTGATAGATTCTATCTCTACGCTTTCTCCAGTTATCTAAGTATCTTTCTATTGACCTTACTTGTCCTTTGACATTCAACACACCCTGCATATTGCTTCTGTAAGCTGATAGTTCATCAAATCTTCTTTGTTTTTGTAGAGAGTTGATAGTTGCTACTGCCCTGTCAACCTCTCCTCTTAACTCATAAAACTGTTGCTGATAACCACCCGACTTATCTAAATCAAGTAATAGTCTATTAAAGACTGGCATTTTACTTAGTTGATAGTTGGAAGGTATTAGAGGACTTCCTGTAGCTCCTCTAGTGATAGTATCTACAACACTTAATACATATCCACCAAGTGTTCCTGTATAACCTCTCATAACGTGCTCTATCTTTGCAGGAGATAAATTAAGAGCTTCACCCATTACTCTTGCAAACTCATTGGTAGTTGGTCTTGATTGTAATCCAGGTTCTTTTTTTTGTTGATAGTAGGGTACTATTTCTGTATCAGTAAAAGTATTTCTGTTATTTATTACTTCTGATATAGGTTTTAATAATTGTATTCCACCACCAGGTTGAAAGAATGGTATGTTAAAAGAAGTTTGAGCCTGTCTGCCAATAGATGTCATAGCTTCATCAACAGACTTTCTTGTAAAAGCATCATCTCCCATAGTCATATCAAATACTCTTTCTGGTATAGCTTTAAATAACATACCTACTTCAAATGGAATAGGTATCTTAACTGCATTGCCATTGCCTATAGGCATGACCCAGTTATCATCTCTTACTTCTCGTTTAAGATTTTTGTATTCATCTGTATCACTTACCATCATGTAGTAAAGTGCCGTTAGACCTACAAGTAATCCTGCATTAAAGAATGTTCTTCTAAATATTCTTGATTGCACATCTTTTAGTGATTCTCCAATCTGTTGTTTTTCTACAGCAGAATATTGACCAGTTAATCCTCTATGTAATACATCAAGACCTTGTATTCTTGCATTTAAAAATGGTATTGCAGCAGTAATAATTCTAAATAATGAATCAGAACCACGCCTTCCAAAGTTAATTATTTCTTGTGCTTGATAAGCCGCTTCTGATTGTGCAACTGCTTCTGATAAGCCTTGTTCTTTTAACATTTTATAAACACCATCATAGACTGCTTTACGAGTTGCACCATCTGATTTAGTGGTAAGTGCTCCAAGACCATCCCATAGCTTAAAGAAAGCACCTGTAGGAGACATACCATTATTTGGTGTGAGTCCTTGTTGTCGCATAGTTCTAGTAATAAATTGTTTTACACTACCCTCATCAACAGAATAATCATAGCCACCAAGAACACCAAACTGTTCTAGTTCTTCCATGCTACCAAACATATTTTTAACTGAATCAATGATAGGCGTATATGGTGCACCACTTGTTACAGCAGAAGATAAGGTATCTCTTAAAATATTTATAACAACAAAACCTGGGTCTCTTGTAACTGTATCTCTAAGCAGCCCTGCTGGTACTGCTAAAAATTTTCCTATGGCACCTGGAGCTACTCCTCCAACATTTTGTAAACTATAGACCAGTCTAGGGTCATCTACCTGATAGTGTTGCTTGTTACCATTTTCAAAGAAGAATAAGCTATCAGCTTTACCTGCGTCTTTTGCAGATATTTTTTGAGCTAGTCCCATTGTTTCTAAATCTCTAACTATTTTATTCATTGCATCATTTTTTAATGCTGCTGTAAGAATAGATAATGAGTTTCTTGATATAGCTTCTATTGGGTCTGCATCAATAATTTCTTCTGAACCTTTTATTTGTATATCTAATGGATTTCCTGGTAGTGAACCACCTGCAATTTTAGGTCCTTTAATGCCGCTATCATCAACCATTTGCCTATAGAAAGGATAATAAACAGAATGTTCTCTCCATAATGCAGATTGTTCTGCACTTAAAATACCTTTACTTTCTGCAAGTTTAATTAAAGCATTATTCCAATTTTGATAATTATTATAGACTTCTAATATTTCAGGGTGCTGTTGTTCTATTTGTTGTATAAGAACATAATCTTTAGGTTTAACTGGTGTATCTATTTCTCTACCACTTTCATCAAGATTTTTTGCTCTTTTTAACATAGCATAACTTTTAAAAGCAGCTTCTAAATTTAAGTTAGGATTAGAAAATAATGGTGCAAGTATTTGTATAAGACCACCTGTTTTACCTGTAAGATTACCATTAGCATCAACAAGTTCTAAAGGTATTGTTTTTACTAAAGATGCAACTCCATCTATTACATCAGTTGGTATTCCTCTTGTAAGCATACCTTGATATACACCTCTTGATTTATCAGACATTCTTACTGATTGTTCTGCACCTGCACTTGCAAACATATTAACAAGTGTTACTTGTTCTGCTGCTGCTATAGCTTCTTCTTCTGTAAATTCTTTTTTAGTTTTAGGATTTATTCTGCCTATATAAAATTCTTTAGTTTTACCAGCTAATAATGTTTTAGTAAGGGTATCGTATTGGTCAATATATCTTTGTCTAAACTCTTTAAAGAAATTTTTAATAGATGTAATAGGGTCTTTGACAATTTCTATTACTCTTGCACCCCAAGATTGGTCAGGTAATATTTCTCCACCTGTTCTTTTAATAAACTCTTGTAGGTTATCTTGCAATCCATCAAGAGTAGGTCTTGAAAAATTAGGTATATCATCAGGTGCCTTAGCAGATAAGTCTTTATTAAAGTCTATAGCAATCTTTAAGGCTGTATCTGAGGCATTTAAATTGTAATAAGGTATTGAACCTCTAGGTGTTTGTTTAACTGTTTCTTCGGCTTCTGCTAAAGCTTCTCTTAACTGTATATTTTCTTGTATATTAGTACCTGTATCATCTCTTCTACCTCTACTAAATGTAGGTAAATCTGTATCAAATACTGATTCTTGAATAGGTTTTGTAAAATAACCTATATAGGGTAGAGCATCTTTATAGCGGTCAACTGGAGGAAAATAACCCATATTTTTATATGTATAAGGAATTTCTTTATTGTAATATTCATATACATCTGCTACTTTATAATCAGTATTCCAACCAGTTTCATCAGGTTTATTTAAAAGAAATCCAAATTCATTTTTACTTCCTCCAATAGATTCCATACTAACTATTTGAAAAGTCCATCCATCTTTTAGTGTTCCAATAATACTTGGATAATCTTTATTTTCACGACCTATTGAATCAATAAAATAACCTCCTTTTATACTAGTTAAGATACCTTGATTTCTTTCAGGACCAAATACTCCAACATCTGGTGAAATATCATTTTTTACTAATTCATTTTTTAATATAAGATTACCATCTTCATCTTCTAAAATATTATCATTTTCATCATATTGAATTTTTCGTTCTACTTTACCTTCATATAAAGTTCCATTTTTGTCTAAAATAAATTTATTTTTTAAACGACCAACAGAAGGTTTATTTTCAATATCAGTAGCTATAGGTGTAGAAGTTGCTCTACTAAATGTAGGTATATTTTGTGATGCTAAAAATCTTGCCATCCTAATATCATATTCAGATGCACTTGCAACTGTATCTTTTGTGCTTTCTAAAATATCAGGAGTAGTAGCAACTTGTACCGCATAATCTAATTTATCTTTAGTTTGGGCACTATCTCTATGTAAAGGTGCAATTTCTTTTAATTTATTTATTGGTAATTCAAAATTAAAAAATTCTTCAGTATATTCTATTCCTATATTAAATTTATTTTCATTTTTTAATGAAGTAACACCTTGTTCTTGTAAAGTTTGACCACTAGGATTAGATATATTTTGTTCTGGATTACCTTCAGGAAAATGTATAAATACAGGAACAGTTCTACCACCACCTTGTTTTATTAATGCAACTCTATGTCTGCCTTCATGGCTAATTACTTGACCATCATTTTTAATTTGTAAACTTGGCAATGAAGCATTTAATGCAGTATCTGCAATTTCTGGGTCAAATATAGCACTAGCTTTTCTTAAAGGACTTTTAACTCTAACACCAGCATCTGTAGTAAATTGTCTATTAAGAACTGTTGGACCTTCTTCCATTATGTCGTTTATATGTTCTTGGTCAAATGTTGTAAGTTTTAAAAAATCATCAACATTCATTCTTGTAACATGAGTTAAAGGTATTTCTACTCCATTATAAAAACCAACTCTATTACTACTAAAATCTCTAATCTGTTGACGATTAAAGTCCATATATGGAGGTTGTGTTTCTGTAGCTGCTCTACTAAATGTAGGTAAATCTGTATCTTTGAGTTTTGCTAATGTTTCTCTTGGTCCTATACCTCTTGTAAAATAAACTGAAGTAGGGTCTACAATATCTCCATCATTAATTAATCCTTGAATTTTGTCTACAGCATCTTCTTTTGCTTCTTGTAAGTTTTTACTATACAAACCTATAGACTTAGAATCAGTATCCATATCAACTCTAGGGTCTGTAATAATCATAGAATAATTTTCACCTCCTAGACCACCTGTATCTCTATATATTTCTACATCATATCCAAGTATTTTTCCTGCATTAATATTGCCTTCAATATATTCATCTTTTTTTATAGTAAATTTACCTATAGGCTCTTCTGTTCTGCTAAATGTAGGTAAATCTCCAGCTCTTAACTCAGCTATTTTATTCTTTTGATTTTGTATTTCTTTTTTTAATCTATTAGCAGTAGATACTGCCATCTTTTCGCTATTTAATTGTGCTTCTTTAAACTCTATACCTGCTTCTAAATTAGATATTGTTCTTTTTCTTTTTTCATTAGCAAAGTAGGCATCATCTGATTCTCTACTAAATAAAGAAACTTCTTCAGCCACACCTCTACCACCAACATCCATACCTGCAAGAGGTACACCTTCAGCTTGTAAATCTAAAGCTACTCCAGCATTTTTAAGAAATGCAGATAATTCTGTATCAAGTTTTGCAGGTAATCCTAAAATATTTCTAATAGTTTCTACAAACTCATTCCATATAGTTTTAGTAGCACCTGGTTTTGTTGGTATAGATTCTAATAGTTCTTGAAAGTTTCTATTTGTCAAACCAAATGTTAAAAACTCTGAAGAATCTGCTTTACGATTTCCACTTTGTATTCCATTGATTTTATATTGTATAAAGTTTTTTTCAAAATTTCTTAAACCATTGCTTACTTCATTTTTAGTACGCAAATTACCATTACTAAAATATACATTTACTAAATCTCTTCTTAAAGCAGGATTTAATGTAGTAGGTAAACTTGATATAAATTCATCAAAAGTTAAATTACCTTCATCAATAGAGGTAGCACCTTCATTAAATTTAGACATCATATCTCTAACATGAGTTTCAACTCTTTTTCTTTGACTAGCTAAATCTTTATATGCTTTTTGTATTTTTTTATTATTAGATTTAGCACCACCTGATACATTTTCCATTTGTGCAATAGTAGCCTGATGTATACCTTCATGTAATAGTGTTTCAAAATTAACACCATTAGAATTATTTATATACTCAGCTACAAAATTTACTGCTTCTAAAGGAGGTGTTGCTTTTATTTCTGCTACAGCTTGTGGAATATCTTTACCAAATGCATCATTTATACGCATTTCAAAATATGTTGGTCTAGGTAATACTGTATAACTTACTCTGCCTCTAAAACCTCTTGTTTTGTTTTTAGCTGAAGTTATTTCTAAAGGAAAGTCATAACCTAATTTTTTTAATGCAATTAAAGATTGATGAACTTTTGTAGCTATAATTTTATAATCTTTATTAGGTGCATTATCTTTTAACCATTTTATCATTTTTACAGAATCACCTTTGGCACGACTTCTTGGATTAAACACACCTGCTTTTTTAAGACCATCTAAAATAAATTGTCTTTCTTCTGCTTTTTCTACAAAACTCATTTCTCTTGCATTATAAATTTTATTTGGCACAGGACTTGTAGTAGGTGCAACAGGAGGAGTTGTAGGACCTGCTGGAGGCGTAGTAGTTGTAGGTGTAGGTTTTGGTATAGTTAAAGGTCTAATACCTGTAGGCTTTAGAGTTTGTCTTATTTCATCACCAGGAATTGGTGTTGGTCTAACTGCAGGTTCATCTAATTGTGAAAAGTCTGTAGCAAAGTTAAATGATTGTAATCCCTTATCTCCAATCCTAGTAGTTCTTACTATATCTCTTTCTCTTCTGCCAATCCTGCCTGATTCAATATCATTAAATATTTCTGTAGCACTTTTATATCCTGAGCTACGCATAGCTTGACCCATAGATTTAAAGAACTCAATAATCTTATTGTAGATACCTTCTACTTTAGGAGGATTATTAACTAGTAAATCTTTCTTTCTAAATAGTTCTGCTATAGCTTCTTCATAAAGAAATTCTGTAGCTTCTGTATCTGTTCTTGCTCTTGCAGAAATATCTGAATAATCAAGTTTAGCTTGTTCAAAAAAAGTTTTATTTGTATTAGGGTCTTTTTGTTGTTCTACTTGTTTTTTTAAATATTGATATTCTGCTTCAGTAATTAAATCTTTTGCACGAAGAGCATGAATCATCTCATGGTCTAATACTTTGTTAAGTCTTTCTTGTATCTCTACATCGGTAGCACTACCATCAGGATTTACTGCATTAAGAGATAAGAAAATAGTATCTGTATTTCTATCATATTCTCCTTCTACAGCTCCTTGTGTTTCTGTTGCTCTAACTTGACTAGGGTCGTACTTTATTTCACCTTCTATTTGTCTTAATGTGCTAGTAGAGATTATGTCATCACTTATAATAATGCCAGTCTCTTTAAGACCTCTAGCATCCATTGTTTTTCTTATTTTCATTATT
>NZIO01000026.1 GCA_002689925.1 Candidatus Pelagibacter sp. | reverse complement strand
TTACCTGTACTTGCACCTGTAAATGATCCTGTACCTACTATGAACTTATCAGTAGACTCGTCAAATCCTATAAATGCGTTATCACTATCGCCTCTTTCAAGTACGATACCCATATCATTGCCAGGAGTACCTGTTGTACCATTACCTAACTCTATTAGTCTGTCAGATATAACTGAATTAGTTGTAGCAAGTGTAGTTGTTGTTCCGTTAACCGTTAAGTTACCTGTGATTACAGCGTTACCAGATGTAGTTACGTTAGCAGGAAAAGTTAAGTTACCTGAACTATCACCTGAAATCCAAGTTGTAGTTGTTGTACCATCAAAACCAGAAATTTTTAATGTTCTATCACCATCTACAGCGGCAGCATCCACACTACCAATAATTACGTTACCAGCACCTTCTGTTATGTTATCTCCTGCTGAATGTCCTATTAAAATGTTATAATCAGCGTCAGCACTATTCATTGCTGTACCAGCATTATAACCTAATGTAGTGTTACCAGTTCCGTTTTGTAATAAACGTGAAGCTCTTCCACCAACAGCAGTGTTTTCGTTTCCATTATTATTAACCGTTAAAGCATCCTGACCAATTGCAACGTTTTGAGTACCTTGAGAAAGAGCACTTCCTGCACCAAAACCTACGGCAACGTTGTTATCTCCAGTTGTTATAGCGTCTAAAGCTGTAATACCAACTCCAACATTACCATTAGCATTATTTAAAGTTCCTGTAGTTGTATGACCAATTAATAAAGAATTTGTAAAATTAGTTCCGCCTTGTTTACTTAATAAATCTACATTTAAAGTTACATCACCAGAAGTTCCACCACCAGATAAACCAGTGCCTGCTACAACTGAAGTAATATCTCCAGTTGGTACTGTTGCAACTTGTGCATCTACATAAGCTTTAACAGATTGTTGAGTAGGAACTTTTGTATCTAAATTTGAAGACATATTATCTTCATCAATAATAGCATTAGTTACTCTCGCATCTGCTCTAGCATTTGTGTAATATAAATTTGTACCCTCACTTAAATTAGTTGTACTTTTAGCTGTAAATGCAGCATCAAAATCACTTTGACTAAAACTATCGCCTGGAATAAATACACCATTTGTATTATCCCATATTAAAGCTTGTCCATTTGTAGGGTTGTTTGTACTAATATCTATATCAATAAAATTATCAATAGATTTAGTTGCTATTCTTGCATCAAAAAATGGATTAAAATCACTTGAATTTAATTTAGTTGCAATATTATTTGTAACAGTTGAAGCAAAATTTGAATCATCATTTAAAGCTGCCGCTAATTCATCTAAAGTATCTAATGCTGCAGGTGATCCATTTATTAAATTATTAATTTGTGTATCTGTATAAGCATTTGCTGCTGTTGTAATAGGTGTTTGAAAGTCAGAATATTGTAATTTATATTCTTGAAAAGTTGAATTGTCAGCCCAGAATATCCAATCATTTGAACTTATATTTGAATTTGTTGTATAGTTAGTTAAATTAAACGATGGGCCTGTTGGACCAGTTGGTCCTTGTGGGCCTTGTGGACCTGTTGGACCTGTTACTGATGCACCTTGTGGACCAGTTGGACCAGTTGGGCCTTGTGGACCTGCTGGACCGGTTGCACCTGTAGAACCTTGTGAACCTGCCGGACCTGCTGGACCTTGCGGACCTTGTGGGCCTCTTTCATTTGTAACGCTTAAATTTAGAGGTGTTGAAGTTACTGTAATTGTCATTTTTATTTATTCCTTTATTACTGAGGTTGATATCTAATTATAAATACAAACCTTAATGATTTTTTCTGTGCAGGATTTCCTGCTTCCCACTGAACTTTACAAACTACTATAAAAGGAGTTGTATCATCAGCAGTTGAAGTAAAGCTACTATTTTGATCAGATAATAATGTACTTGGTACAAGAAAATCAAAAGAACCTGCTGTACCTGTATTAAATATCTGATTACCTTTTAAGTATGATTGAGCAGTTGCACCTGCTGCAGAAGTTAAAGATGTTATTTTAACTGAACCTCTATTTCTTTCTACAGTAGCTGTAAAACACTCTGCTTTTATATCAAAAGTTGCAGTACTAAAATCTGTAGTATCATTTGTGTTTACACTTAATAAAAATTGATTACCTTCAGCAACTTCACGAACAATTACATTGTCCGCTCCACCTAGATAATTTTGTATGTTTGAAATTCTCATAGTATCTCCTATAGGTTAATTTATGAGTAATATATAACTATGGCTATATATTAATTAATGTTATGTTAATTCAGCACTAGCTGAAAAACCTGTTAAACTTGCACTTGTTGAATTTGATCCAATATTTATACAAACATTAGCATATTGTTTTGTACTTAAATTTGTTGGACTAGTTCCAGTGCTCCATGTAGCATCTATTGTAGGCGTATCTCTCATTGTAACAGGAAACCAAATATTCATATGTCTTAAATGACTACTTGAATGTCCTTGAAACGCTTCACCAACAATGCTGACCAATTTATAAAAATATCTTTGGCATCTTTCTAATGATTTATCAAAAGGAATTATTTCAAATTTACTAGCATTACTACCAACTTCTAATTGTATTCCAGATATAAACCATGTATTATTTACTGTATCAGCCAAGTTAACTTGACCTACTGCTCTATCATCATCTGCTGTTGTATTCCAGTTTGTATTTAAAGTACCAGAATTAAAATCAGATCCAGATGTTAACCACCAACTTATTTCTAAACTTTTATTATTATCATTATCAAAAGCTGATGTGTTATTAGTATCACCTGGGATAGTTATTAATTTTTGTTCCCATACATTTGCATTATCAATAGTATATAATTTACTTATATGTCTATTATTATCATGATTGTATAAATCAAAAATATAGTTACCTGTTTTGCTAGATTTAACCCAAAAAGTTACAGTTATATCTTCTGCATTAGTTGTACCATATTTTAATTTTTGTAAATTTTGTCCTTCTATAATTTGTTTAAATTTAAATTTAGAACTAGCACCTAAAGTAGGTACTGTTGTATTTTCTAATTTATAAGATCTACTTAATACTGTATTATTTGGTGTATCATTAGAATGTGAATGTACCCAAGTTCCAGAATTATTAATATCTGAATACCACATATCTGTTAAAAGATAACCTGGATTAGCACTAGTAGTAGATGAAGATCCTCTTTGATGAATTAAAAAATCTCCGTTAATAATTAAATTTCTATATTGATTATAATCAAAACCTAATAAAACAGGTGCAATTGAATTATTACCTATTGTTGTTATATTAGTAGTTGGGTTCCAATTACCAATAGTTAATCCTGTAGAAAATGCACCTCTTGAAAATGAATTAGTTAATCTTACCCAAATATATAAATCTGTTGTAGTAGGTATATTTTGTATATTAAAATTTTGAGTTGATCCGCCAGCATAATTACCAGTAGGAGCAGAAAAAGTTTGAACTAAAATTCTACTTGCTTCTGGAGTATTTACACCACTACCATAATATATTTCAACACCTTCAACATTATTTTTAGATGGCATAGTAAAACTTACATCAATATAAGGTGTAGTTGCAGAAGGGAAAGTATTATTTAAAACTAAATTTGTAGCAACTCCTAAATTTTGATAACCTCTTGTAGATGATATAGGTGGTGCAGCAGCAGTAGCTGTTAATGTACCAACTGTATAATCATTAGCATTATATTCTTGAGCAGTTATAAAATATCCTTGAAGACCACCATTTAATTCTGTTTCTGAAATACTATTTATTTTAAATAAACTACCTAATTCAGATGCAGTATTAATAACATTTAATGAACCCCATGTAGAATTTAAAATGTTTGTTATTACATCAATTTGAAAATCTTCTTTTATACCACCAGAAATTATATCGTTAGCATAAAATGTTAATTTTGCACCATAAAAACCATAAGATGATGATACAGTATCTAATTCACAAGATACAAATGAAAATATTTCACCAAGTTTATTATTTAATTTAACTTGTGCATCTGTTAGCTGACCTGTTGAATCAAAAAATTGTCCATTAATACAATCTTTATAAAAATTTGATAATTTTTCGTAACCAGCTACTGTACCTGGAACATAAAACCTAGCTTCTTCTTGTGTATCTTCATAAATATAAGGTTGATTAGAATCTACTTTTACAACATATTCTCCTATAGCATTACTTGTTGAACCATTTGAAGTATTAGTTACAAAATTATGACTAAATACACTATTTTTATCTAAATTATAATAAGTACCTTTAACACTTATTATATCATTAACTTGTAAATTTGCGGCTCTTGTATCTGTTTTAAATGAAATAATTTTATTACTTCTAGACTTATTCATTATTACAGTTCCAATTCTTTGAGCCTCAACATTTGTATTAATAAATTTTAAAGTTAAATCTTTAGATAATACAGGTTCATTAAAATATTTATTGCCATATTCTAAAAAAACTTGATCGTCTTGATATTCATTTATTTTAGATTTAAATTGTAAATTCATTTCATTTAATGTAGAATTAAAACCATCATTAACTACAGTAACATCACCATATATACTAGTTTCATCAAAATCATTATTTGATCCACCATAAGAAATTGATCCAGTTGTATCAGAAAGCATTTGAAATTTACCTAATGTATAACTAAATATAGATTGTGAATTACTAACAATATCAGAAATATTTAAATCTTTAGAATCATTTGTATTTACATATCCATTACATTGATATCTTTTGCTTGTTACAGAATTACCATCAGGGTCATTATGTGTAACTGAAGTATCACAAAATACTTTATGTGCATAAAATGTGTCTAAATCTAAATCATTATCTGAAATAGATTGACCACAACCGTAAACTTTATTAGTTAAGTAATCAGCTAAACATTCGGCTGGATTAGTTGAATAAGTTCCGTATAATGTTCTTTGAACAGTTTGAGGTATTTTAGCTGTAAAATATTGTTGTCTAGGTGAATATTGATAAGTAGGTAAAACTCCATTAGAATCGGCTGCAGTAATATCTCTTAATTTTCTTATACCAACTTGTTTTAAACCATCGGGTGCTAAACTTTCAAAAAAGTTAGGAACTAAAGATAAATTAAGTCTATTTGCTAATAATTGCCCATAATCTTCTTCAGTGTAATTAGCATAAATTCCTCCAGTAGGTGTAAACTGTATCGTGCTTAAACCTATATAATGTTTTGTAACACCTAAAATAGCATCTGAGTAAACATATTCAATCCAAACTCTTGTTTCTTCATTACCAGATACATTATTAAAAAATGAATTAGAATAATTATTACCCCATTGTTTAAAATGTATAGCATTAATTAATCTTCTACCATCATCTGGTTGTGTAACACCATTGCTATCGACATAGCTATTAGGTGTAAAATTTGTAAGATTTCCATTAGATAAATGATATTGTTCCCCAACATTAATAAAATCAAATTCTACTTCACCACCAGTACCTAAACCTGTTGGTGTAACACCGTTTGTAATATAATCATTTAAATCATAAGGTGCATTTGGATCTGATGAAGGGCCTAAATCTATAATATTATATGTTCCTCCAGGAGCAACATAAGAATGAGGGTAATTATAATTTACTCCACCATTATATGGATTAACCCAATGCCAAAGTTGATACCCTGAAAAATTTGCAAATTTAACTGAAGTATCAAAAATATTAGGATTAGCTAAAGAACCTTGTATAGTTGTTGTTGTTGGCGTTGGCCCATTTAAACTTGGAGCCGAACTAATTGTTCTAATTAATTTACCTTCAACTTCAAAACCTAGTTTGCTAGTTAATCCTGTAACATTATCTTCTCTATCATAATTTAATTCTACATATGCATATGCAACATCTGGTAAATGCCTATTTTGTGATCCTGAATTCCATTTAGAACTAAAGGTTTCCATATCTAAACATCTTCCACCATCTGGGTATTTTACAATTTTTAAATTACCATTTAACCAGCTATCAGTTCCGCCATCAGCATGAGTAGCATTAATAACGTTTCCAGCTAAGTCAAAAGATAATTCATAGTCATCCCAATATATACCGCTGTTAGTGCCATAATTAGATGTACCTATTTTATTAATTGGGCCTTCACATAAAGCAATAATAAAAGCCATTGTTTTATTATCACTAGTTATATCTGCAAATATAATAGATCCATGTATTTTATCTTGACCATAAACAACAGGAAGTTTATTAGATGGATCTGAAGGTATCCTTTGTTTAACACCTGGATCTTTACCTGAACCAGCACCACCCTCAACACCTGGCATATCAGGTGCAAATAATTTTTGTGTAATATATGATACTGCAAGTGATAAAGCAAATCTAAGAATTGCCCCTCCAATACCTTTAGATGTTATTGCCCCAATAATAGGTGCAGCAGCTGCCATATATTATCTCCATTCGTAAGTTTTTTCAATCAATTTAAAATTTAACTTATCAAACTTAATATTTGTTTTATCATTAGCTAATTGAGCCATTAAGACCCTATCAATTTTATTATTTTGTTTTAATTTTGTAAATTCATCTTTATACATTTTAAACATTCTATAAAATGCAGATGATGTTCTTTTATCTTTATGAACCCATGTAACAATTGTTACAAGTTCATTCATTGCAGTAAACACATTACCGTTTATTAAACCCATAATGCATCCTATTATTTTATTATTATCTTTTGCAATAATAATTTTACCATTTTGCATACATAAATTTATTAAAGTTTCATAGTATTGATTAGTT
Source organism: Candidatus Pelagibacter sp. (assembly GCA_002689925.1). Classification (GTDB taxonomy): domain Bacteria; phylum Pseudomonadota; class Alphaproteobacteria; order Pelagibacterales; family Pelagibacteraceae. The sequence continues at coordinate 35,177 of NZIO01000026.1, read as the reverse complement.
ACAATTAAACCTTTTACATGAAAATCGGGAAATTCTTTTACCGCTTCAATTATTTCTTTTATACCATCTTTAATATCTTCTTTACTAGCTATTCTTATATTCATATTTATTCTCCATTATTCTTGACCAAATTTAGGATTAAATGTTGCCATTGCTGACACAAATTCCATAGATCTATCACCTGCAGAAGTTTTCTTAAAAGAACTATCAGATGTAAATCTACCGTTTGTACTATCTAATATAGTACCTAATATGTTTTTACATTCTAAACTTATTTTAATTTTACCAAACTCTTGATTCTCTTCATTAACAGAATGAGAATATATTACACCTTTCCATTTTATATATACACCAGTATATGGATAATCAGTAGATTCATTAACTGAATCAGAATCATCATTCATCCAACCTTGCCATATAGTTACTATACCACCAATACCATTATAATTTTTTAAAACAGGAATTATTGTATTTGGAACGCCATTTAATTCTATAGTTATTTGATTTGTTTTAACATCTTTTGTTTCTTCAACAGCAGTTAAATTTAAAACTCCTGCACCAGGATAAAATGTGCGATAATTAGAATCATAATAAAATTCTAATCTTTTTGAAGATGTATTTAAATGTAAAGCATTTTTAATATCACTATCAGGTTGTATTGCTATAAGTTGTATAGGATATCCACCTTCAGATGCTGTATAGTTATTACTAATACTTCTAACCATTATAATACCTCCTGAAATTCAAATTTATCATATTTATATAAATTCTCTGTTTCATTTTTAGGTATAATAGTTACAGCAGGTTTTTTAGTTAACATTAATTTTAAATTAACATCAGGGCCAGTTTTAACTGTAGTAAAATTAGCAATATTTAAAGTACTTGTTTGATAAGTATCAAGTAATTGAATAAGACCTGTTGTAGTTGTAGTAGTTGCTGTATTTAAATGTCTTTGAATTGTATTACTTCCTGAAGCATTACTCCAAGCAGATCCAACAGTTGCATTAAAAGATGTATCAAAATCAATAAAAGCTATATTTAAAATTGGATCAACAAAAATACTTAATATTCTTTGAACATCACTAGTTGATACTAAACTACTAGTAGGCTGTAAATAATCCCCAACACTATATGTTTCTATTGGATTATCTATTTCAATTTGATTTGAAGAAGGATGAACAGCTTGAACTACATCTCTTAATTTTGTAATAGGATTATAATTAACTGCAACAGGGCCAGTTGAGGTAGTTAATTCCATTGTTATATCTCCATACTCAGGCCCAAATTGTAAAGTAAAATGTCCTACGTGATCAGTTTCAGTTTCACCAAAAACTTCAGGGAAAGCGGCTGTAGGAGAAGTTACTTGTTTAATAATATTATGTGTTTTCAATACATGTGTAGAATTTGTAGCTAATATTGTATTGTTAATATAGTTATAAATTTGTAAAGCATTTTGTAAATAAGAAGGTAAAACAATTGTTACATCATTACCATTTCTATCTTTTAAAGTTGTACCATCAGAATTTTTAAAAGTAATTAAACCATTTCTATATGGATTTGTTATAGTTTGTAAAACTGTTTCATTAGTTAATGTAGCACCAGTGTAAGATACTGCAGTTAATTGAACTCTTACATTTGGTAATATAAATGAAAAAAGTAATTTATCATTTGGAGGCCCAACACCTGTAGATGAAACCCCAGCTACAACTTGTGTTAACTTATTGTTTTGATCTGCTCTAGATTGAGATATATTTCCAAACGACCCAGAAGTTCCAGCTGTACCATTAGCACAAGCATCTAAATAACTTGCAATATCAGTAACTGTAAATAGTCCTGGGGGAATATGAACAATTGCTTGAGTACCATCATTATATTGATATGGTGTATTTGTACCTGCATTTACAAATGTAAATATACCTGTAGGAAATACAGCAGGAGGAGTAGGATTTGAAAATGTACCATCATCAAAATCATATTCAACCATTTCTGCATTATCACCTTTACCATTAACAATATAAAATGAATTAGTATATCCACTTGATGCAGATCCATTATAACCTATAGCAGATAATAATGGTGTAGATAATCTAACCTTACATGTTCCACCACTACTTGATCTAAAATAAGATCCAGATTCATTTATAGGTTTAGATATTTGATATACTTTAGCATGATTTGCAAATTGTATAAAATCACCTACTTTAAATATTTTTTCAACATTAGGTTGTAAATTACATAAAACAATTGTTCTTAAACTTGTATAATCTGTAGTTAAAAATTGAATACTAGTAGAACCTGTAGCTAAAGGTGTAGTAACACCTGACATAATATTATTACCATTATTTGAACTTATATTAGCTGTTAAAAATTTAATACCATCATCTATTGAAAATAATTCATTCTCAACTTCTAAATATTGTTCTTCAGATAAAATAGGAAGATCTACATCTAATGATATAATACTTGGGCCTAATCTATGCGTTCTTGCATAACCGCCAGTACTAACAGATCTAGCAGACGGAGCGGCTCTATTTATTGATATGTCATTAGCATATTTGAATATTGAACTTGTTGCCATTATCTACCTCTTCCTCTTACACCTTGTGAATTTCTTTGAAACGTTCTATTTGCACCACCTACTTCAGCGGATGATTGTGATATTACAGCTTTAATTTGATCAATCGATCTTTGATCTACATTACCACTTATATTAATATTTGTTATACTAGTTGATCCCATTGCATTATCAGTTTTATTTCTAGGTATAACAACCTCTCCAGGTGTTAACATAGCAGGTACCCTATCAGTATATGGCGCACCACCAGGAACAATACCACCATCAGAAAATTTAAAGAAGCTACCTATACTACCAAGTATATTTCCAAATCCTTTTCCACCACTAAACATTCCACCAATACTTTGCATTATTCCACTACCTTTGGATAAAATAGTACTCATTAGATTAGATTGATTACTAACTTCAGCATTTAATTGTCTTTGTTTAATAATTTTTTGATCAGCAAATTGTATAAATAATCTTTCAATTAATAGTTCAGCAGATCTTTTAACTAACATATCGGATATAGAAACAAAAACATTTTTAAATGCTGTTTTAGTTATTTCTAATAATGAATTACCTTCTCTAATACCATTTAACCAAGAATTACTAATAATTCCTGCAATTGCTTTAGATTCAATTCCTATAAAAGCTAATTTTTTTCTATACTCTTCTACAGCTCTATTTGTGGCTTCTTGTGCAGCCGTTCTTGCTTTGGCTTCATCAATAATCATACGTCTATTCATAAAATCAATTCGTTCATTGATAGCCATATTTTTTAAAGCTAATTCTTCAGCTGCTTTTGCCGCTTGTTTTTGTGCTTCTCCCATAATATTAGGAGCGTTTGTACCTGAAAATTTAGGAGAATATGCCTTGTGGGATGCTCCTGAAAATAATTCTTTTTGTTTTCTTGTTAATTTTGTATAAGAAGCAACAACTTGATCTGCTTCTATTCTCATATTTTCTAATTCATTACCAATTATTTTTGCTCCTTCAGCAGCATTTTCTGCAACAGTTGGAAATAATTTTAACTTCGAAGCTAAATTTAAAACAAATTTTGCTGCAGATTTAATAGTTTTAATAAAAAAATCTTTAATAAAATTATATGCAGCTAATAATTCATCTTTAAACGCTATAACAGCAATAGCAGCTACTTGTAATCCAGTAATAAGAATACCAACTATATTAGCACGTAAAGCAATATTTAAAGTAGCAATACTAAATGTTGCCCCTTTTATAGCTGTAGTTAATAAAATAAATTGAGAAATTAAACCACCTATAAAACCTGCAACTTTTAAAGCAATAAATGTTTTAACAGCTAATGTAATTTTATCAAAATTTTCAATAACTGTTTTTACAAATTTACCTAAATTTTCAAATGCTTTTGCTAAACCCTCTCCAATTGTTTTAGCCATAGCTTTTAATTGAGTATCATTTTCTTTAAAATTACCAACTAATTCTACTAACTGTGCTTTAACACCCGCAAATAATGGTTGCGCAGCCGCTTGTCTAAATCTAAAATAAGCATCCTCTACAAATGAAACTTGTGCTTCTAATGTTTGTTCAAAATCTTTTGTTGCTGTAGAAAATTGTCCACCATTACCAAATACTTCAAAAAATCTTTTTCTTGTTTCTTCTATTGAAACTTTTGCTCCTGCTTCAAAACCTAACATAGCTCTAACACCACGTTCTCTAAATACATCAGCGGCAGCAATACCACCAGCAAATGCTCTTTGTATTTGTTCAGCAGTTTGTCTAAAATCTAATCCTGTGGCTGCAGCAACATTACCAGTTACTTGTAATATTTTACCTAAATCATCTGCATTTTCAGTTATAACAGCTAAATTACCAGAACCTGCAGCAATAGCTTCTAGAGAAAAAGGTACTTTAGAAGCAAAATTGTTCATTACTTCAAATGCTTTTGATCCTTCTTCAACTGAATTAAATAATAGTTTAAATCTTACTTGAAGTGATTCAGTTAACCTACCTGCAGCAAATGTATCTTTAACAAATTTTCCAAGACCAAAAGTTACAGCGGCTAACGATGCAGCTACACCAACTTTTAATGTTGTTCCTAGTGCAGAAAAAGTTGCTCTTGATTTTGCAGCAGCTCTTTCTAAACTACCTATTCTTTTTTTCGCAATTAATGCTTGTGTACTTAATTTTGTTAAACCACTATTTAATTTAGTGATCTGTCCCTGGCCTGTAACATTAGTAGTAATGTTTAGTTTAACAGCCATGTGTTAATCCTATAAAGTTAATATAATATTATATCTATACTCGGTTAATTATCCGTCAGTTACTTCAACAGTAACTTCATCAAAGTACTTTTTAAAAGCACTTTCTATAAATTTTGTAGGCGCTTGTTTTGAATGTCCATTATTTAAAAATTGAATATAAGTTACACCATTTGTTACAATAATTTCTTGTGGTTTATTTTTAGGTGTTAAAATTTGTATGTTAGAGCTACTTCCTTCTTTACCTTTAAAATATTTTTCAGTATAACCAATATACCAGCTATTTCTAGCTTGGCCAGTATCAACAGGTGTCATTAGTTTAACATCAGCAAATGCTTTTAAAGCTCTAGCTCTAAGTTCTTTTTCTATATTAGTATTTATATTCTTTTTTAAATCACTAACTGCTGATCTTAAATTAATAGTAGTTATACCCATTTAAATTACCTTTCAAGACAGGCGGGTTTACCCGCCATATCTATTATGTTTTAGATTTTTTATTTACCATATTTTTTAATTCTTCAAACCCTAATTTTAATTTAATATTTTGATTATCTGAACTATTTTCTAATAATTTTAAAGATGGAAACAAATCTTTTATTTTTAAAGGTTTAGTACCTTGATAAGTTGTTTGTGCTATTATAGCAGATCTATGATCATCACGCCAACCATAAGGTCTTTTATTAAAATAAGAAACCCAACCAATATATTCTTTAAATGACATATTATATATAACATCTAAAGTTACACCTAATTGGTGTGCCATTTCATATTCTGCTAATTCTTCTTCCCCAATTCACCACCTTTATCATCTTTAGCACCAAGACCATTATAAACAAGTATTTCATTTGATAATTCTGTTAATGCTTGTATTGGGAACTGTTCAAAGTCTTTATCTTTCATAGTTTCAGCGCCAATTACAGTTGATTTAAATATTGAACTTAAAGTAGCTAAACCAGATACATCATCTTTGCTTGCATCTAAACTTTTTTGTAAATCTTTAACAGCTTTAACTGTCAGTTGTTTTATTTCCACTTCCTGTCCCATGAACGGGATTTTCTTCGTTATGTCTATTATCTTTATGTGTTTCATTCTCTACCTCTTCTGGTTTTTTATATAAATGTTTATTATTTGATTCAAAGTCTTCCATTAATTTTCTAATTTTATGTAGAACATCTAATGTTTCAAAGACTTCAACTTTAGTTGTAACATCTTTTAAACGCTCATACGTTTTTCTTATAGATGTATCAATTGCTTTTTTTATATGTAAAGAAGTTATTCTTAACACATAATATTTATTAAACGGTTTATTATCATTCATTTTTTATCCTTATACTAATTGTATGCTGGGGCTTTTACACCCCAACATAAAAAATTTATTAATCAGTGAAAGGGCCAACATAATCACCTTGAGTACTCATCGTAATAGTTGCCTGATTAGAATCAGTCAAGTTTGGAGATACTTCAAATGATGCAAATTGTCCTTTTACATAAAATGCTGCGTTATCGCCTGTTTCAGCGTTTTTAACATCTATCTGATAAACATATGTATTACCATCTTGCACAAGTGCTTGAATAGCATTATGCGATCCAGGTACATAGTTTACTGTAAATTCCATAGTTGGAGCATCAGATTGTCCTTGAATTTGAGAACTAACTGATTGACCATAACTTGGTACATTTACAATATTAGCAGGTTTTCCAAAAGATGGAAACTCTCTTACATTAGTAACCGCAGTTGAACCATTAAAGTCACCACTACTAGCAATAAATGCTTGGTGAGTTGTGTCATTAGTTGGTAACGTAAAGTTATTATCCGCTTTGAATTTCAGACTAGTGAAAATTCCAGCACCTATATTTGATATTAGAGCCATTGTATTTTTCCTTTATATTTTTGGTTAAATTGAAATGAAATTGACAGTATAATTCACGTTGTATAAACCTGAATCTTTTGCGTCAATTCCGATGTTTGTTATAAAGCTATTAGTTGTTTGCAGATACCCAGAAATTTCTTTCCTATCTAACAAGCTTTTTAATATATCAGCAATTTCATAAGCACGTTTCATTCCTTGGCCTGCTGGCACAAAGATTTGACATACTACTTGTCCATTAGCTGATACATCAGTATTAAAAGCAAGTTCGGATGAAAAAGGCAATACACTAACCCGCACCCATTCATCAGCGTTTAATTCGCCTTGATAGTTTGCAGGAAATGCTTTTATATTATGAGAAGTCCAAGTACTTGTAGTAAAAAGATTTTCTACAGAAGTCAATAATTGTGATATTGTTGCCATATTAAATCTCCCTTCCTACTTCAATACTTAGTAAGTAACCGTTATCTTCATATTTATTAATTGAATAAGTTTTACCGCCAAATATAACACTGTCATAATTGTCTAAAACTTTAGAATCAATATCAGTAGATTTTAACATTATATCCGCATTTAATCTTGGTTTATCATCATTAGTTTTATAACTTTTGCTGATAATACCTTTTACTGTAATTGGTGATGTGCTTGAACTATTTACAGTTTGTGTATTAAAATTATAACCAGTAACGGTTATATTTGTAAACTGTATATCTTCAGCTAAATCTCCAACTAAACTAAATGCATTAGTGATGTTGTTATTAATAAGTGTTTTATAACTCATTAAGCACCTCCACTAACTCGGACACCTCTGTTATCGGTTGTTGATTCTTCATTGTAATATTTACTTATGATAGTAATTACAGAATCTGGTAACTCTTTAAAATTATCAACTCCACTAGCAGTATCGAAGATAAGTCTTACGGATCCTACTGTTAAGTCTTTAACTTTATTTTCACCAGATGCATTACTTTCAGCTGTTTTCATATTACTTATTAAATGAAGTGCCAACTCATAAGTTGCCTTTTTGATATCTTCTGGAATTGTACCATAAAAAGTAGCAGATCTATCATCTGTTAAATCTGTATAGTAACCTGACTTATTATCGTAATAAGTTATATCTCTTGGCCAAGATAAAGGATATGAGGCAGTAGGCGTAGCCGTTCCGCCCCAATCCATGTCATCAAGAATTCCAGTGGCTGTTACTAAAGCTTGTTCTACTAATGCATCTGAACTAAACCAAGTATCTGAATAAAGTCTATCATTAAAATAGTCATCAGATTCTTGTACAGTTACAAATGAATTAACTCCTTTTTGTAAAGCCATTATATTTCTCCGTATCTAATAGTTATAATAATTAACCGTGGAATATAGGGAACATACCCATTTGGTTAACATTAGTTGCATGAACTGTCCAATTAGAACCAGTAGCAAGATCAGAGTTTGCAGGGTATGCAGTTGCTGATCCAGCCCATGACATTCCTTTTGGATGCATAATATTACCCCATCTTGAGATAATAGTTACTAGTCCACCACCGTTTCCAGCTAATTCATCTCTTTCAAGAGCAGTTGGATTCGTTTGTGCAATTTCAGAATAATGCACAGCAGAAGCTTTTGCTAAGTAAGAAACTTTTAAACCAGATGGTAAGTTTGCAGTTAATGATTGGTTGTTAACAATAAGTCTAATTTTTCCACCAAGAATAGTATTAAAGTTAAAGTTACCATCAACAACTGGAGCAACGTCAAGAACGTTTTGTTTTCTCATAGTGTTGTAAGTAGCAGTATCAATTACTAAATAGTAGAAAGGCTCTTCGAATTCACCTTTAACAGCAGTGATGCCGTCTAAAAGTACATCAAAAAATGCAGATCTTTTATTTGCATTAGTCTCTAATGAGAATAAAGCATTTGGATTTGAACCAGAATCTGAACCAGTGTAGTAACCAAACGTATTTACAGTTGCCGCAGCATCAGAAGCACCAATAGTAGTTGAACCGAATATTTTATCAGCAACACCATTCATAATTGATCTTAATTGTAGATCTTCTCTTCTTGCTCTTACGCCAGCAAATTGACCACCTAAGTAAGATAGTCCATCTACTTTAGAAATAAGTTTTTGAACTGATAATTCTTCAGCAGCAATATGGTCTATATTTTTGATATAGACTGCAGATTTGTTTGATACACCCATAGTGTTTAGGTTTTTATCTGATGCAGTTTCATTTTGTTTATTGAAACCTGTAGGATCAGAAAAATCTAACCATCTTAATGTACCTGTGTAGTTTTCTCCTGAGTCAGTGATTCTTGCGTCAGAACCAACTAAAGCAGTAGAAGTTAATAACGCTGCGTCTGCTCTATCTGCTTGTGCATAAGCAGAAATAGCTTTAGCTATGTTATTAAAGTTTGAACTTGTTACAGCCATTGTATTTTCCTTTTATTATTTATGTAACATAATTGTTACGGTTATTATTATAAAAGATTTGATCTATTCAGACCATTCACCGTCAACTTTAATGTTACCTTTTTCAATATTTGAAAGTAGTTCATCAGTTGACATCTCTTTTATAGATTTGACAGGATTGTTTCCTGATGCAGGTTTAGCTGGATTTATTCCAGTTCCTGCGTTTGCTTTTACAGAAAATAAAAATGCATTATTATCGTCTTTAGCATATGATGACACGGCATCTTCAATACTTAATCCAGTTTCATGCATCCAATTTCCCGAAGCGTCTTTCTTTAAACTTCCTACAATATCTGAATAAGCCATTTTAGCTGCTTTATCAGATTTGAAGTTTAAAGAGTTAAGTTGAGTTCGCACAGCGTTATCTCTACTCAATTCTGTATTTTTTTGTTCATAAGTTTCAAGTTTAGCAGTTAATTCATTTAATTTCATTTGCATAACTTCTGAATGTTTGCCTTGTTTTTCTAAGGCTTCTATTTCAACTTTTTGCTTATCGGCTTTAGCTTGTTCAACCTGGGCTAATGCAGCATCTCGCTCTGAGTATGCAGAATCTAAATTAACTTTTATATTTTTAATTGCTTTAGAAACTTCAACATCTACAAGAGATTTTATATCTACTTGTTCTGTTTTAGTTTCTTCTTGTTTTGTTTCTTGTATTTTATTATCTTCCATTTTTTATTTCCTTTGGACACGGCCTTAGTTATATTTTATAATGTCAATAACTTATAAACATAAATTAATTTGACAATTTTTCTAATTCTTCTATAGAAAGAAGAACTCCTTGCTTATTAGAAAATTGTGATAATTTTAATTTACCTTGATTAAATATATCAACTCTTTTTTTATTTCCTAATACAGCTATTTTAACATCATTACTTTGATTTTTTAACCATTCAGCATATGTTGTTTTAGCTGGAACTTGACCATTAATAGAGGCACGGCGGCTATTAGATAAGTTTGCAAGTTTTCTTTTTTGTAATCTGTTATTTTTAATATTTGATAATTCATTAACAGATTTAATAATAGGTATTGTTGTTGATCTACAATTAAAATGTTGAGGAGGTTTTGGTGCAATATTATTATTTAATGAATAAACTTTTCCATCTAATCTAGAACAAATTAAAGATGTTCTTGAATCTAATGTTGCAACATATTGATAACCCTTAACTACATCATCATTTAATTTATAAGTTTGATTAGCTACATAATTTGAAGTTTCAGTTATAGCTGTTCTTGTTAATGTTTGTAATTGAATAGATGATAAACTTAATCCTGTTTTACCAACATCTTTAGCTATACTTATAACAGCCTTATTAGCTATCATTCCTGATTTAACAATGCCTTTTATTTTTCTTTGTTGTTGTATATTTATAGAAGCAATTTGTGAACCAAATGTACCATTAGATTTTATGATTAAATCATTAACCTTTAATGTATCATTTACACCTTTTGCTTTATAAATATTAAATAAGGCTTTAGTAAATAAATTTTTATAAAATCTAGCACTTACTCCTGCTAATTTATTTAATTCACTAATGCCTTGTTTATATATTTTTTTATAAGTTTTACGAATTTCAATATTAATAGATCTATTTAATTTATTAATATTTGCAGTACCTATATTAAGTACTTTTCTTTGTAATCTTATTTTGTGTGATGCCAAAATTTTAGAAATTTCAGTATCCAATCTCTTTTCGTAAAGAGTTAATAACGCACGGTGTTTCAGCGTTTTTGAATATACATCATCATTTATAGTCATTTTATTTCCTTAATTAACTTTTTTCATTTTCAAATGTTTTATCTTCCTCTTTTGATGATTCAGTTGGTTTATTCATTTCATCAGATATTCTTTTTGAATAGGTAGCTGATAAAATATTTAATTTATCTAAATCAATAGATGTTAACATTTTTTTATTATTAATATCAGAAAGTATTGCTATATTATTTATAACCGTATTTGGTAATTCACTTTCTTTATAATCTTTACCATCAATATTAATTGTTCTTTCTTGAACTTTATCTTTATTATCACTCATTTTATTTTCCTTTATTGTTATTATTTATATTTATTTTCTTCTTTTTCTTCTTATCGTCATTTTTTGACGTCTTATTTTTCTTATTTCGCAACAACATCTTGCCATTTTATATTACCTCTTTTTCATTTTAATACAGCTATTTCCTTTTCCTCGTCTATAGCCTTTCCAACAAGCTTTTCCTGCTTTACCTTTTTTCTTTTTATAAGCCATTATTTACCTCTTCTTTTAGCAGCTAATATTTTATCTCTTAAAGCTTTTGGAAGCTTCATTTGTTTTGCAGTTAACTTAACTTTACTTGAACTTTTCTTTTTTATTTTACTTTTTCTTTTATAAGCCATTTTATTTACCACTTTCTACAAGACCAATATCTTGCTTTTGTTTTTGGACCAGGACTAGCACAATTATGTCTTGCTCTAAAACTAGCTCTTGCTCCAGGATTATTTTTTCTTATTCTCATAGTTTTTTGACCAGCTTTTTTAGCTGATGTACCACCATGACCAAAATTAACTTTAATTACATTTCCTTTTGCATTTTTTACAAAAACTTTAAATTTTTTTACATCACCACGCATAGGTTTGTTTAATTTAACAGTACGACCTCGGTATTTTGCCATTTTAAGTATTTTCTCCTGTATTTTCAGTACACGCAAATTTAACATAAAACCTATTTGAATTAACAGTAGGTTTACCAAATGTATTTAATGTATCATTTGATAAAATATACCCATTTGTTATACAACTATGATAATCTTCAAATAAAAATTCATGCTTAACTGGTTTAAAACATTTTTCAGCTGTTCCAGAACATAACATTAATATTAAAACATATTTTACCATTTTAACCCCACAAACTTCCTGTTATAGTGCCTTTATTATACTCAGTTGCTCTACTTTCAAAAAAGTTTGCATGTTCAACACCGTTAATAACCCAATCAAGCCAACTTAAAGGGTTTTCTTTAACTTTATAATTTGGTTTTAAAGATAATTGCAATAATCTTCTATCGGCAATATATCTTATATATTTTTTAACTTCTTCAGATTTTAAACCCCTTATACCACCCATTTTAAATGCAAGATCAATAAATTTATCTTCTAAATCTACCATATCTCTAGCTGTTTGATATATATCAGATTTAAATTTTTCTGTCCATACTTCAGGATTTTCTTTAACAAGTTGATGAAATAATTTTATCATACCTTCAACATGATGTGTTTCATCTCTTATTGACCAGGTAACTATTTGACACATTCCTTTCATACGACCAAATCTTTGAAAATTAAGTAGCATAACAAATGATGCAAATAATTGTAATCCTTCACCAAATGCAGAAAAACAAGCAATATCTCTTATTAATCCTTCAACACCAGATCCTTTAGATTTAAATAAATAATTATGTTTATCTGACATTTCTTTATATTCTTGAAAAGCCTTGTAATTAGTTAATTGTGTTTCACCAATAGTATCATTAAGTAATGAATAACTATGTGCATGATTAGCTTCTGAATTAGCAAATGAACTTAACATCATTCTAACTTCAGGTGGTTTAAACTTAGGAATATACCTATCTAAATAAGCTTGAGCAATATCAACATCTCCTTGAGTAAAAAATTTAAGAATATTACTAATAAGACTTTTTTCTTCATCAGTTAATCTTTCATTCCAATCCCTAATGTCTTCGTGCAATGGTACTTCGCTTGGTAACCAGTGCATTTTTTGCATTGTGTCATAAGCTTCAAACGCCCATTCATAATCAAACGGTTTATAATGTGTTCTTGTCTTAAACAAACTCATATTTTATTTCCTTTTTATATACAATCACAAATTGTGTTGATTAAGGCTATTATAAATACATAACCTAAATAACCACCTAGCAAACCACCTAAAATGATATTGCTCCAACCCCAGTTTTTTATTAGTTTTTTCATTATCCCTCACATGCTAAGCAATCAGCTTCAGGTATTATTGTTCTTTCAACTTTTAATGATACAAGTTCAGCTCTTTTAATAGCTTCACTTCTACAATAATATAATGTTTTTAATTTTTTCTTCCATGCTAACATATGTATATCGTGTAATTCTTTTATATTTACATCAGCTGGTACAAACACATTTAATGATTGACCTTGACAAATAAACTCTTGTCTATCAGCAGCATGTTCAATTATCCATTGTTGGTTAATTTCGATCGAAGTTTTAAATACATCTTTTTCGTAATCTGACAGATCTTTGATATGCAATACCGAACCACGGTTAGCAAGAATAGAAGTCCACGTTTTATCATTGTTAATTCCTTTTGTTTCTAATAATTTTTCTAAATGTTTGTTCTTTACTAAAAAAGATCCAGACATTGTTTTTTGCACATAAGCATTTGCTCTATAAGGCTCAATACTTGGTGAAGTAGTTCCACAAATAATTGAACTAGAAGCATTAGGTGCAACAGCTAGTAAATGAGCATTTCTCATACCAGTGCCTTCCATGTCAGGCGCTTCTCCTCTTTTAATTGCTAATCTTTTAGATTCAGTAACAGCTTCAGATTTAATATGTTTAAATATATTTAAATTCTTAGCTTTAGCCAAAGCAGATTCAAACGGTATATTACATTTTTGTAAATATGCATGAAAACCCATAGCACCTAACCCAATAGATCTTTCTTGTGTTGCAGAAAATTTTGCTCTGAATACTTGATCAGGAGCATTTTCAATAAAATTAGTTAATACATTATCTAAAAATCTAATTAAATCAGGTATAAATAATTTATTATCTTTCCACTCATCATATGTTTCAAGATTAACACTTGATAAACAACATACAGCAGTTCTGTCTTCAGCAGTAGGTAAAGTTATTTCAGTACATAAATTTGAATGATGTACCTTCAATCCTAAATTTTTTTGTGTTTCAGGTAATGCATCATTGATATGATCTATAAATGAAACATAAGGCTCACCAGTGGCTACTCTATTTTCAAGTATTTTTTGCCACAATTCTCTTGCTGATACTTTTTTAACTATTTCTTTTGTATGTGGATCAATTAAATTCCATGTATCATCATAAGTTGGTTCACTAATACATTTATCAATAAGTTCCATAAACTCATTAGATATATTAATACCATGATGTAGATTTAAACATTTTCTATGTATGTCTCCACCAGATGGTTTTCTTATATCTAAAAATTCTAATACTTCAGGATGTGATATATCCATATATGCAGCATAACTACCTCTCCTAGTTTTACCTTGACTAAAAGCCATTATTTCTGAATCAACTACATGTAAAAAGGGTATAGAACCAGATGATTGAGATCCACCTGAAGTCATTGTTCCATCAGACCTTACATCACCCCAATAGCCACCAATACCTCCACCTATTGATGTTAACCAAGCATTTTCAGTATAATGACCAGTTAATCCCTCTCTACTATCACCAACATAATTTAAAAAGCATGAAATAGGCATACCCCGACCTGTGCCTCCATTACTTAGAATAGGTGTTGAATACATAAACCACATTTTTGAGGCATAATCATATATCCTATTTGCCATCTCCTCATTATCTGAATAAGCTTTTGCAGCCCTCATAAATGCTTCTTGTGGTGATGTTTCTTCGGGTAAAAGATATCTGTCTTTTAATGTTGTTTTACCAAAATCTGTTAGTAAATTATCTCTATCGTTTATTATCATATTATTCATTACCTTATTTTAATTATATTACCATATAAGCTTTTGCAGCAAGTATAGTAATAGAAGCTAAGTATATTGTTAAAAATATAAATAGTGTGTATTTCATTTTCTTTCTTAAATATGGCCTCCTTGATATAAAGCCAATATTAACATTAATGTTAGTATAATTGTATTAAATTGCCACCAAGTCATACAATCCCCCTATTAATCCTCTTCTTGTTGAATAGAGGAAAGTTCTTGTTGAAATTGTTCTCTAGGAGATATAATTCTTTCATCATTAGAAATTTCATCTAAACCACTAATATCATTATAATCAGTTGGTAAAGCATCATTATGTTTTGCTATTTCTATAAATGTTGATCTTGGAATTAATCCACCTTGATACCATTCAGTTATTAATCTCATCCAATCAGAACCTCTTGGACTAGGATTAAAGTCACTAGATAAATTAAATCTTATATCAGTTTCAGAAATATTTATATCATATCTCCAATTAATCATGTGTTTAATAATTTTTTTCATAGACTCAGAAACTTTTGCATTTAATGTAGCAAGTGCTGCATTTTGAGATGCGTTTCTAAGTGATAAAGCTACACCGGATTGATCGGAATTGTTAGGCTCTAAGCTTAACATTTTTACACCAATTCTAGTTAATTCATCATATGCATTTTTAATAGCTGCTTCCATATCTTTTAAAGCATCTGTAGGTGTTTGTAATGTTTCAACACTGTCATCTTTATTAACAAACATCCAAGTACCTAATCCTTGTCTTACAAGATCGTTCTTTTCAGTATCTGATAATGAATCTGATTTAACTACAGGTGTATATGTTGCAGATAAATATAATAAATGGTTTCTTCTTGATATTTTATTATATAAAGCAATTTCTCTATTAACAATAGGTGTCATCATAGGATCAACCGTATCAATTGAACCGTTTAATGGAAAAAATGGAATATAATCCATTCTATCACCATTTATAAATAAATTACTATTTGTACCTTTTGCAATCCATTCATCTGTTAATTGATCAAAATTATAATCAATACCACCATCAATAAATGAAGGAGTATCTGATGTATTTCTAATAAATGTATTAATATTATATAATCCGTTTTCATCTAATTTATGTACTTGTACAGTATCTATATATTTTGGATGATATGGTGAATTTGGATCGTCTTCTAATGTAAAATATCTTGTTATAAGTTGATTTAATTTAACTTGACCTTTATAATCTGTATCTATAGACCAATTAACAATATTTTCTGCTGTATGTAATATTGGATAAGGTTTAACCTGTCTTCTTTCTTCAGGTGTTAAATTTTCTAAATCAACTGTTGGATAATCTATTTGTACCCATGCTCTTGAAGTTTGCATTTCTTCCCATAAAGCATTTCCTAAAAATGATAATAAGTTAGATTTATCACTTCCTATTTCATCTAAAATCCAAGATTTAGCTTCTATAGGTGCATTATTTATTTCTAATAATGGCTGTTTACGTAATAAACCACCAATAATCATTTTAGCAAATTCTGATGTAACACCTGGAACTTCAGCCTCAGCTTTATAAAAATCATATTGAGATTGAGTCATTGTAGGGTTAAAAGGTAATAATAAATTATCAGAACTTGGTACTGTATCGAAATCTTTTGTATATGATGGACCTTGAACAACTGCTCTGTTTCGTTTCCATTCATTTACTTGACTCAGGTATTCATCATTTGGATATCCCGGGCCTTTTGTAGTTCTTCCTGATTTAACAATTGAACTATTTGTATATTTTATTGACATTATGTGTTTTCCTAAAACGTTAGTAGAGAAGTTACAAACTTACTCAAATTAAAATTAAAAAAAGTTTTGATTAGCCGTCGATGGAATCAAAAAAAATTGAATCGTGTGAAAGTGCAAATGACCAACCGACCGACTCCGGGAAGGGGGGATCGGGTCCTTTTTATTTTTACGCCCCAAGCCCATAACGCCCCGAGCCTCATTATTTTTAGTCAGTTCTATTCAAATTGAAAGCGCTCAGTACGTACAGCCACCTTTACCAGGCTAAACATAGTTTTTACTAGGCTCTAGGCGGTTAAAATTGAAAAAGCTCGGACCGAATGATTGGCTTTCGGACCACACAATTAAATAAAAGCCTTAAACACCAATGGTAAAGTGCCATTTGATTAATAGCTACCATTGATTAACTTTATTATGTATATTGATATAAGCACAGCTTAAAATGACCACCCTTTATCACGGATAACTTGTGGTTTATGTTTACCTATCGGGTATAGAAATTCACATATATATCTTATGCCATCAGAAAAGTGTTCAACACCTTTTGATTTATCTATAATGGCATTATCCATACCTGTAGTAAAACCTTCTTTCCAAGTGGTTGTTTCAATTGAAGCAATTGTTCTTGGTGTTTTATTTTTATTAAAATATAATCTTGTATTACCTTTAGCATCTTTTAGTAAAGCATTAACACTATTAACACTATCAATTATAGGTGGTTGCTTTGACCTAGCTAACACCTTAAACCCAGCATTTCTTAATATACTAAAATCAGTACTACCTGTAGCAGCACTTGTTTTCATTGCTCTACCTGAAGCATCAGGATAACATATTATATCTCTATTTTTATATCGACCTTTTATAGATCTTATTAATTGATGAGTATCAGCATTACCATAAAACTCATCCAATGCATGTAATTGGTTACCTCTATGACACCATACAGTTGAAGCCATTATCTTAACATTAAAATCAATGCTAATATGTATTGGCTCACCTGGCTCAATTGGTAACAAATTATCTGTTACATGTATATCTCTATTAAAATTGTAAAATACAGCATCACCAGTATTATTAAAGGTGGCACAATATTCTTGGTTAAATGATTTTTCATCCATTGTAACCCGAGCAAGTTCAATTTCTTCTTTCATATCTGGTCTAACTTGTTCAGCAGTAAATTGCCAAGACTTCCATAAACCATTTTTATCTTCTTGACCTTTAACCCATAATTTATAAAAGTCATTGGTTATTCCTTTTGGTGTACTTATTACAAATACACTTGCTCTTCTTTGTGGATCTGAAGTCATAGGTAATATAACCTCAGTAAATGCATTTTGTTTAATAAAAGCAAATTCATCTAATACAATAAATGTAGGAGATGGTGAAATACCTCTTAAACTATCTGGTCTATCAAACCCTTTTAAGGTAATCTTGGACCCATTAATAAATCTTATTTCTAAATCAATTTCTCTTGGATAACCATTTATGTGATCCGGATGAACAAGACTTTTTAATGTTTGCCAAATAGATTCCCTAATCATTGAAACAGTGGGTCCAATAATTAAAGCTCTTCTATTCGGTTTTTCTAAACAGTGATTATATGCAGCAACGGCTGCTAAATATGATTTACCAACTCTTCTTCCAGAAGCCATAATTTTAAATCTGGCCGGATCAATTAAAACTTCCTGTTGAAAATCGAAAAGTTCTATTTTATGATTCATATTTATTTACTATATTTAGAATATATATCCAAAGATTTGTTATTATGCTCTCAATTAGCTTGTTGTAAAACTATATCTCTTAATCTTTCAGCTCTTGAACCAACTTGTTTAGCCCATAAACTATCCATCATTTCAACAGATGCTTCAGCCCATTGCTCATCATTAATTGCAGCAATAAATTTTTTAAATTTAGTTAATCTTGGAGCACCCATATTAAAACACATATTAACAAGCACTAATTGTATTAAATCAGGTTTAAATTCTAAATCTGAAAATATTTTTTTAGTTTCATTAATATATAATTGAACATCAGAATTAAATACTTCATTTACCCTATCTTCAGAAATTTTAGTTCCAATAGGTTTACCATATTCAGGATCTTTTTCAGTAATTAAATGACCTATACCAAATGTAGGATATCCTAAATGATCATTATAAATTTCGTATTTAATACCTTCATCAATTTTTAATTGTTCTCTTAATTTATCTATATTCATTGTTTATCTTTATTGTTGTATTTATCGTTTTCAAAAGTTAATTTGAACTTAGGTAAGTCCTTCATGTGCTCTTTTCTAACTCTTACGTTTAACATGCTGTTCACACACCAAGAGGAATCCAAACGGGATAATTGTAAAAGAAGCTCAAAAAGTTTAGTCGTAGCTTTTGATTTAGATTCAAAAACTATTTCTTTATGACTTACCAGCTTATCTTTGATCATATTTGATCCAAAATAAGTAGCTAATGCCGTTCCGTATTTACCGGTAAAACCAATATAGTAAGAACCGTCGGTATAGTATGTGATGTATACTTTATAAACTTTCTCAGTTTGTTTCGTCTTCATTACTTGCGCCTTGATCTATAACAGCTTCACTATTTTGTAACTCTATTGCGGGTTTAAGC
This sequence comes from Candidatus Pelagibacter sp., assembly GCA_002689925.1. Classification (GTDB taxonomy): domain Bacteria; phylum Pseudomonadota; class Alphaproteobacteria; order Pelagibacterales; family Pelagibacteraceae. Next base: position 15,933 of record NZIO01000026.1, on the reverse strand, counting down.
GTTGGTTCAGTTTTTTGCACAATAGTTAAAATTGGCACATTTGCCTGTTGCAATGAAGCCTGACCAACTGGTTGCTTTTGATACCCGTATTCCAAAAGCTTTTCAGCTATTCGAACTCGTAAATTTTGTGATCTAAAATCATCTTTGCCTTTAAGCTTAGATAATTCTTTGACTAATATATTAATAGGATCTATACCTAATTTTTTTAACTTATCTATACTTGATTTATCTATGGTACTTTTTTCAACTGTACTTTTTGGAGGCCTACCAGCCCCAGGCCTAGCTCCGCCCTTTCCAGCCATAATTATACCGCCTATCAAATTAAAGTTATTTTAATATATAAGTCACAAGCTATTAAAACTTTCGACCACATACAACAACGCTCTGTTGTCTGTAAGGTATAGAAATAGGTATTTTGACGCCTTTGGCATAAATTAGCCTATAGCTTATTAGGCTTATATAGGCTTATATACTTATATATATATTTATTTATGGCTTATAAGGCTTATATAGGCCTAAGGCTTATATAAGCTTATATAAGCCTTAAGCTTTACGTTTTTCTGTAAGACATAGAATTAGGAAAAGCTTTATAAATTATAAGTTTTTTTCTCTTAATCTTTTAGCTTTAAAAAGATTAATTCTACCTTCTTTAGCTTTTCTTACTTTTACTTCAGATGGTTTTTCATATCTTTGCCTTTCACGGTATGTTTTTAATATACCTAATTTGCTAGATTTATTTTTCATTTTACGAAGTGCTTTTTCAAGATTATTATCTCTTACAATAACAATAAAATTACCTCGTTTTTGTGATTTATTTATTATAACAATTACCTCCTCTCTAAATTATTAAATTTATTAACATACAAACAATGAAACCTAAACTAAACCAAGTTACTTCTTGTTTGTTATTAGAACAAAACCAGTATATTTTTTCTATACCTTCACCAATTTTTTCTAATATTGGATATACATATTTATCAAACATTTTTTCTCCTATTGTTATGCAAAGGCAAATTCAGATTGTAATATTTCACTACTATCTAAATTACCACGTTTAATCATAGGTACCAAATTTCCAGTTTCATTTAATATATGTTGAAGTGGATCTTGGTCTATAATATATTTAAATTGTTCTCTGATACATTTTTGCATATCAACCACATTACAAGCATGTGAACCATAACTGTCATGTGCTGATACAATATCAAAGTTACATTTATCAATTACAAGCATTAAATGTAATGAGTCCAAATTATGAATTGTATTAGGACTTATTCCAGCCTTAGCCTTACTAATATTTTGTACTGCTAATTCTGTTTTAATAATTAATTCTAATTGATAATCCCATTTATATGATTTATCTTGATTTTGTACATATAAACCGTCATGAACAAATACAATACCACGTTTATATTTGACATATTTTTGTGTAAAAGGAAAATTGCTTATTAATGTTTTATGAAAATACTGTTTACCAGTAGTTTTCATATATATTTCACAATTATCTTTAAACAGTCTCATTGTTTCTGAAACCATAGGAAATTCTTGTTCAATTGTTAAATAAACAAGAGCACCTAAAGCCCTAGCCGCTGAATGTTGTTTATTACTCAAATATACATTATCTATATCTCTAGTATCCTGTATTATTTGTTCACCCATACCTTGTTTGGTTGCACTATAACCATAAGTCATAACATTTCGTTTAACAATTTTACGCCATTCTTTAACGGTAAATTTAGACTTATCCCAATAAATAATATCAGTTAATTTAAGTTCCTTTTTATATCTTCTTTGATACCATTTAATTAGTTTTTTATATAGCTCAGATTTTTTATTATTATTTAATTCAGCATTTCTAAACCTATTTCTAAGTTTTTCTATACCTTTAAAATATAAATTATAATAATCTAATGCTATATGATCTGCTTTTTCTGCTTCCTTATGCATTTTATCCACAACAGAAACTGCTACATGTGAATACATATCACCTGGCTTATTATTTGTTGTAGGTTTTACATTAACTAAATGTGCATGGTTATCATCCCTAGCTAAACTAAATAGCCATTGCAAGCCATTGTTAGATCCATCTCTATAACAAATGGTATATGATATAAAATCTTCAACATTACCCATTGCTACAAAATGTTCATCTAATTTAGCTAATTCCATAACCGCTGATAAAAATTGAAATGGTTCTTCTGCTTCCATCCAACCTTTTGCACTGCAGGGATCCTTACCCATTTTAACAAAGTTATAATATTCTTTTTCTACAAATTTAACTTTGTCTTCATGTGCTAATTTATCTTCACCAAACATATTAGCTATATGATGATAAAATTGATTTAATCCAGTTTTACCTAATGGTTTACCTTCAGCAAATGAAAGCATACCTTTAGCATTATCTGAATTAAGTTCATTTAAATAAGCTGATAATGGATATAATCTACCACGGTTATCTGCTTGATATTGTTGATAAAATACTTTTCCAACAAACGGCTTAGCCGCATTTAACACTTGTTCAGCCTCTCTTTTCTTAGCCAATGCTCTTTCTTTTGATATTGTTTTAACTGAATTATGTTCAAAACAATTCTGATTATTTTTTAATGCCCATTGATAAACATTAAATATTTCAGGTTTTACATAATAAGCTACTGATTGCTTTTTATTTACTGCATTTAATACAATAGGTGTATTATATTCATTAATATTTGCTAATACATCTTGATTAACATTTTTAATTAATCTAATTTCTTCACCATTATCTATTTTTACTGTACCAAACTTCCATTCAGGAGCCCGGGATAATAAAGGTTTATATGGATCTGAAACTTCAGAAAATTCTTTTACTAATTTTCTAAGATCATTTCTATTTTTACCTGCATAAACTTTATAAACAGTTTTAACTTTATTATGTTGATAATATTCTCTAATTAATTTAACAACAACCATAAATAATGTGCTATATGAATTAATTATAAATACACCTAACTTTAATGATATTGATGCCTTTTTATTTATTTTGTAAAAAGCTAATATTCTATCACCAATAGCAATAGCTAATTGTGTTAGATTTTGTCCTTCAGATACACCAGTTGCTATCATTGAATGACTTAATTGTATTGCTATATTAAAATCAATTTTATGATTATTAATAACAGTTATAACATCTGGTTTTCTATTGCTATTAGTTTTATTTGACAGTTTATCAAACAACATCTCCATTTGAGTTCTTATTTTTATTCCTACTGGACCTAGCGTTTCTAAATTGTTCAGCTGTTCTTTTAACATGTTTTTTCCTCCTATTTATTCTTAATAGTTCATTTTCTATTTTAGTAATTTCAGATCCATAAATTTCGGTCAATGCTTTCATAGCTTTAATTTGATCTTGACATTGTATTTTACTTTTAATTAATTTTTTTTGTTTTATTAACAAAGACCTTAATTTATTTTCTCCTGTATTATCTACTATTAATTTTAGATGAGATTTTATCATATTTTAAATCTATTTGATCAATACCTTTATGTAAAAGATCCATATCCTCCGTTATAGCTTGAAATGATTTATTAATAATTATTCCTATTTGTATTTGATCAAATTGCATTCTATTTATCTTTACAGTTAAATCTTGATTAAAGACAAATAGAATAACAATTGAAAAAACTAAAACAAATAATAACCACATTGGTATTTCTATCATTAGTTTCTTTCCATAATAAATTGATAATCAGTTTCACCAGCTATGGTTGGTCTGAAATCTTTTATTATATTACCTGTTAGTTTATTTTGTGCTCTGTTTTTATTATCAACCCAGCTTTTAGTTTCTAATATATTATCAATAACTAAATTGGGATTTTCTAAATCAAAGCCCTTAATTCCAACATAATGAAATGCTTTGGTAATACGATTTTCATGCTTTTTAAAATATGTTTCATCATATCCACCAAATTTTCTAGAATTGTCATTAGGTTTCTGAGGTTTTCTTACATCAGATCCTTTTATAAATTGCCAATTCTTGTCATTGTTCATTTTATTTTGTAATGCTGGAATAGCAGTTACAACTTTACATCTTCCATAATGGCCTGTTGTATGATTGAAATTATGTGTTGCAATCTGAGCCAAGTTTTTAAATATGGGATAACCTATACCTAATCCTTGAAAGTCAGGAAGCACAACCACTCTTCCAATATTATAACAAGCTTTTAATTTTGGATGAGGAAAAGCATTTAAAGAGCCATAACCTACTAATGCATTATTCCAGTAATACAAATAACAATGTGGAGTATTAGCAGGAAGTTCAGCAGTTAAATAGTGATGCTGTTTAAATACGCTCCAAGCACTTTTGTCGGCTTTTCTAATTTCCAAAGTAATGTTTGGTCGCCTGGCTAACCTTTCCGTGCTTAAGATTCCAGTTTTGGTATCAAATATCCAATCCGGTCTTAACCACTCAATAACATCATAATGGCATCCAACCAATACGATATTTTTTAAGTCTTTTCTATCAACATATTTTCTTATGCTATTAGATAATGCCTTAGCCACATTTCTATCTATAACAGAAGTAAATTCATCTACCACTGCTCCAGATTTAAGAGCCATAGCCATTTGAGCTCTAAATTTTTGACCGGTTGATAATGTTTGATATGGTTTAAGTTGATCAGGTATACTATTTAAAGCAACTGCTGATAATTTTTCACTTGCTTCATCATAAGATGAAAAATGTGATGCAACCGCTTTATTGGGATCCCATATATATTCCTCTTCATATAATCCTAATGTTTTTAATATAGAACTTTTACCTGAACCGCTTGGTCCAACTATTAATCCTATACCAAAATTTTTTGGCATATCAAAACTTGGAACAGTAAAACTATTTTCTCCTGTCCAAGCAAAATCACTAGCAGAACTAATTCTGTCAGTAATAGCATCTTTTTGAACTTTACTTTTTAGTATTGTCATTATTATTCTCCTATGTTAATTTAATAAATATAATTAGCAATTCCATTTCCTAATATTACAACAATTATAGCAAATATAGTTAGTTTCATATTTTCTGACATTATTCCTCCTTATTAAGGTTGTTTTGTTTCATTAATAACCTTTTAAATAATTGTTCTTCAAAGGTTAATTCATATCGGTTATTATCATAAAAATTATTAGGTAACAACGTAAGTTCTTTTGGTTCATTACCTATTTTATAAATAATATCCAAATGATATTCATAACTGATCCAAGTCCGTCTAGGATTTTTTAAATCTATTAATTTAACAGACTTGGAGCCAGTTAATTTCTCCACCAGTTTATTATTAACATCAAGGAGCAATTTATCTTTATCAAAGATAGGTGGCGGTGGTGGTAACTCATTTTTTTTATTAGTCATTTTTTTTATATTAGGTTTAAGCATATTTTTTCCTGTTTAATTGAAAATGTAGTCATATCATCAAATTGATCTCCAATAAGCATACATAATTCTGTAAACTCATTTAAAGGTCTTTTTGTCCCATTAATTTTTTGATCTGCTTTTAAACCTTTTTGAACATGATCTATTCTTTTATTATTTTTTTTAGTTATTCTCATTATTTATCCTCTATGTAAATATTTGATCCAATAATAACCGTTGTTTTTAGGATTATTAGAACCAAAAGATTCAAGTTGACCATTTTCAGTTGTAATATTACCTCTTGGTGTTTTATGAGGTGCTTTATAACTGTTTGGTTTTAATATATTACCATTTGTATTATCAATAAATGAATGTACAGCATTTTCAATAATAATTTTGGTATATTTTCTGCCTTTAACCATTTCAACTTTACCAATATTTAAACTTGGAAAAGCAGTTTTCATATAAGTTTCATATCTTAATTTTACTAAATCAAGATATTTTTCTGTATATTCTTTTATATAATTAATTACCATTATTTATCCTCCTCCATTATTTTAGTTTTTAATAATTGTTCAAATACAAAAGTTTTTGCATATTCAACTCTGTATTCTTTAAGATCAACCGTTAATTGATTTAAAGCGACTGTATGTGAAGCATTTCTAAATTTAGCATTTTTAGGTTCAATACCATCTTTAATAAAATCTTCATTAAGTTTATATAAAGTGCCTATAGTTGAAATAGCATTCATTATATTAGAAATAAAATATAATTGTGTTTTTCTATTTTCTAAAACACCCTTTAATAACTCTTTTGGTTTTCCATATAACCAATATCCAGCATTTACAGATTCAAATCTTGGATATTTTTGACATAACATTTCAATTTCATCATCCACATTAATATCAAATCCTCTTATTGGTTTATTCATATTATCCTCCTATTTATATTTATTTAACTTTTTTAACGTACCATCTTTTACTTGCTTCAAATAATACTGGAAAAACTTTAGCAATTTCTAAAGCCGTGTTTGTTACCAAGACTTTATAATGACGTGTTCTTTCCATTCTATTATTTTTAAACTCAACTTCTAATTTAGAAGCTAATTGATCATAATTAGTAAATTTGTGTCTAATTATATCAAATTTCTCATCCATTGGGTAAAATGAACTGCTTAAAACAGTATCTTTTGCCTTTTGAATATTTTGTATTTGTATTTGCATAAAATTCTCCGTTGTTTCACATCTTAACCCTGAATGGTTTTTTAGGCCATCAGGGTTAAATTAGGAGTAATTATTTTTTATAATTCCAAGCTTTATCGAAAAGATTTTTAGCACCTTTCCAACTTTTGAAACCATATTCTTTAGCAAAATCCATACTTGAACTAAATATGAATCCTGTTCCTTTTGGTGTTAAATCTATTATTTTAGCAATATCTTCAACTTTTTTAGCAGATTTAATTTTATCATTTTCAAAATGAAATTCTAATCCGCCTTTTTCTGCATGTACTACTATCATCATATTTTCCTCCGTTGTTAATTATAAATAAAAACCATCTAAAAATTTAGGTGGTTATCATTTGTAATTGTGATCTATTTAGAACTATTGGATGGTTTTGATATCAACTTAGCCGATAAAGATAAACTAACCCTCGGCCAGGAATTTCTACTCGGTTGATATTCCAATAGGAATTTTTAGATCCCTGTAACCCTTAAAGTTGCGGTTTAGCCCCATTTTACTGGTATTTTAATATACCCGCTGAATTTTTATGTTTTTTACTTTGTAGATCCTGAACTAAAAAGATAATTAATAAATAAAATTAACTATCCATATTTATACAACACCATAGCAAATAAGAAAGCTTTATTATATAATAAATAGCAATTAGTTTCCTTATATACGTAGGCCGATAATTGTATACATTTTTTGTAGATAAATAAACACTACGAAAATGGAAATATTTTGGAATTTTCTGAGATTGATTTGAACCTGTCTGTAAGGTATAGATTTTGAAATCCTAATTCTATGTCTTACAGAAAAACAAAAACGAAACTAAGCTTATATGAGCCTATTGCTTAAGTCCTAATTCTATACCTTACAGAGAAGCTAATAACTAATCAATTAATTAATTAATCTATTTTTATAGCCAATATGTTTTATATCCTCCTAATATATTGGCTTTATAAATAGATTAATTATTAACAGGAGGATAAAATGCGTGATGATATGCGTTGTGAAGAATGTAAAAACACAACCAAACCGGACGAATTTACATGCAATTGTTTGTGTTTAAATTGTGGTCCTTGTGACGAGAACGGATGTGAATATGGCAAGAAAGTTCAAAGCATTTGTGGAACGCCCGAAGCCAACAAAGAGGATTAGGGTTCATAAAAAGTCTAAAAGTAAAGACGAAAAACGAATGTTTAAAAAATATAACAGACAAGGTAGAAGGCCTTGATAATATAATAGGAGAAAATAATATGTTATTAAATAATGTAGATCTAAGTTGGGTAAAACTTGATCCTAAAAATCCAGACATGGGCTTTGATAAAAAGTCCCCTCAGTTTTCATGTACTGTAAAAACTGCAGATAAAACTAGTGCTGAGGCTTGGAAAAAAGCTGGTATAAATGTAAAACCAGCCGAAGAAAATGGTAGTGTTGTTTACACGGCCGCATTAAAAAAGAAAATTTATGCTGATGCCGATGGTAAATATAATACGGCTCCACCACCTGTAGTTGATAAATCTTTACAGCCGATACTTGATACAAGTTCTATTGGAAATGGATCCAAAGGAAATGTTCAAGTTAAATTTAAACCATACGAATATATGGGTAAAAAAGGTATATCAACTCAGTTGTTAGCCTTACAAATTACTGATCTTGTAGAATATCAAAGCGGAGATAAATTAGAATTTGCAGCCATTGATACTGATAAAGACGTAATTTAATTGCATAATTTGGCTGGGCTTAACGGCCCAGCTAAATTCTATGCCTTACAGAGAGAATTATGATGGACAAATTATTTAAAATGCACACATTTAATATTGATAAAAAATGGTTAGATCTTATTAAATCTGGTGAAAAGAAATCTGAAATTAGAAGATATTATTTACCGCTGGAAGGCAAAAAAGTTGGTTTAATGAATAATGATACTGATAAAATAGAATTAATTATAACTATTGGTATAATATTAGATTTAAAAGAATTAGAACCAGAAGATTTAGAACTTATATTTGAAGAAGCTAAAATTGATGAAGAATTTAAAAAATATTATCCTTGTAATTATTTATATACAATTAAAAAGGTTGAAACGGTTCATTAATGAAAACAATTATATTAACATTATGGTTTATGAGTGGCGGTTCAATTGACTTAGTTGTTAAAGTAGCACCTGGTGAATTTTGTGAAGATGTTTATATGAAACAAATTGTTTGGAAAGAAAATCCAAATTATGAACCAGGCAGTTATGATATATGGGGTTATTATACTTATAATAATAAACCAATATTTGCTCATACTTGTATGGAACAAGATAAAAAAACTTATTTTTATTATAACGAAGGAAAATAAATATGATTATAGGAGTTGCAGGATATAAAGGCTCAGGAAAAGATACAATAGCAAATGTATTACAAACCAGTTTTGGATTTGAAAAAATGTCATTTGCACAACCAATTAAAGATTTAATACATTATACATTTGGTATAGACAAAGCTATATTATCTGGTGATAATGGTGAAAGAATATTTAGAGAAGAACCTATGCCTGATTGGTTTTATTTATCTCCAAGAGATATGATGCAAAAAATAGGTATGGCTTTTAGAGATGAATTACATAAAGATATATGGGTAAAAATATTGGAACGAGATATTAAAGATACAAGAAAAAATATTGTTATACCTGATGTTAGATTTAAAAATGAATTAGAAATGATTAACAAATATGGTTTTTGTGTTGGTGTTCATAGGCCAGGATATAATGGTGATGATCATAGATCTGAACATGGTTTAGATAATGTTGAATTTCAAAAAGTTTTTGAAAATAATAATTCACAAGAAATGCTTTATGCACAAGTTTATAATTACTTTAAGGATAAATTAAAATATGAAAATAATATATGATATTGAAACAAACGGTTTATTAAATACAGTTACTAATATTTGGATAGCTGTTACTAAAAATATAGATACAAATGAAATAGTAACATTTAGTGATTATGATCCAAATAGCAAACCGTTAAATGAATTAATATCATATTTAAATAAATGTGAAGTTATTATTGGACATAATATAATTGCATTTGATAATGTTATATTAAATAAATTATTAGGATGGAAACCTAATAATATTAAATTTATAGATACAATGTTATTATCTCAAATGAATAATTATAGAAGAGAGGGAAAACATTCATTAGGTAATTTTGGTAAATTATTAAATGATGCTAAAGGTGATTTTAAAGAATTTGATAAATATTCAGAAGCAATGAAAGTGTATGCAATTCAAGATGTAAATTTAAATCATAAAGTTTATAATTATGTTGTTAAAGAGGCACATGAACTTATAACAAACAGACCTACTTATAAAAAAGCATTACAAACTGAACATGCTATAGCTGAATTATGTTCTGAACAAGTTAAAAATAAATGGAAGTTTAATTTATTATTAGCTAAAAAGCATTATGAATATTTAACTTTTGAAATGAAAAAAATTGAAGATAAAATTAATCCAACTTTAAAACCTAGAAAAGTATTTATTGATAAAGAGCCTAAAACAGCTAAATATTTACAAGATGGTAGATTTAGTTCTGTTAGTGCAAGAATGTTATCACAATTTTTAGGTAAAGAAATTAAACAAACTGATACTGATAAATGGAAACCTAATGATACATTTCAAAGATATGAAATGATTGAAGCAGATCTTGGTAATATGGAACAAGTTAGAGGTATGTTATTAGATAGTGGTTGGAAGCCAACACAATTTACTCCTAAGGGAGAACCAAAAATAACTCCTGATAGTGTTGATACTATTAAAGGTGATTTAGGTAAAGAAATATTACATTATTATAGTTTAAGATCAAGACATTCAGTTTTAAAAGGTTGGATTGAACTTGCTGAAGAAAATAATGGACGTGTTTATGTTGAAGCATTTAATGTAGGTACACCAACATTTAGACAAAGACATTCTAAAATAGTAAATGTACCTAATGTTAATTCATTTTTTGGTAAAGAAATGAGAGAATTATTTACAGCTGATGATGGTAAAATTATGGTTGGTTGTGATAGTGCAGGTAACCAAATTAGAGCTTTATGTCATTATTTGAATAATAAAGATATAAATGAACATGTTTTAAATGGTGATATACACCAAAGAACAGCAGACATTGTAGGTGTTAGCAGACAATTAGCTAAAAGCTTATTATACGCTACAATTTTTGGTGCGGGTTTTGCTAAATTAGGTAAAATGGTAAATGGAATTGAGGATTTAGAAAAAGGTAAAGAAGTTAAAAATAAATTATATGTAGCCTTTCCTGGATTAAAAGAACTAAATAATAGATTAAATAAATTTTTTTATACAACACAAAATAAAAACGGTATGGGTTTTATTCCAGCATTAGACGGAAGAAAAATATATGCTGAGTCGTCATTTAAATTGTTAAATTATTTATTACAAGCATATGAAGCAATTACAGTTAAATCAGCTGTTGTTAATGCTTTTAAAATGTTTAAACAAGAAAAATTAGACGTTGATATGCTTGGGTTAATTCATGATGAAGTTCAAGTTCAAACTAAACCAGAAAATATTAAAAGAGTAAAAGAAATATTATCTTATTCATTTGGTGATTTTATTACTAAAGAATTAGATTTAAATATTCAAATGGCAGGAGATGCTAAAGAAGGGAAAAACTGGTATGAAACCCACTAATAAAATAATTGGTATTGTTGATGGTGATGTATTAATATATAGAGCCTGCAATAAGTCCATAAAGGAAAATTTAGATGTAAAAAAGACATTTGATGAAATATATGATGAAGTAAAACAAAATACTGCTTGTGATAAATATAGTTTACATATTTCAGGCGGTGGTAATTTTAGAAAAGAAATAAAACAAAACTTTTTACAATATAAAGGTAAAAGAAGAGAAAAACCAGAAAATTATTTAGAATGCCGTGAGTATATAATTAAAAAATATAAACCTGTTATGGTTCCTAAATATGAAGCTGATGATACAGCATCTGTTGAAGCATTTAGGTATATTAAAAATGGACAATTATATATGCTTATAACTTTAGACAAGGATTGGAAAACTATTGGCGGTTTATTTTATAATTTATTATATAATAATTTATCAGCTGTATCTAAAATTGAAGGAATAGAATTTTTCCATCAACAATTACTAACAGGTGATGCTGTAGATAATATTCCAGGTATTGAAGGTGTTGGTCCGGTTAAAGCAAATAAGATATTAAAAAATAAAACTTTAAATGAACAATTTGAAGCTATTATTAAAGCATATAAAAAACATTATCCAGAAGATTTTTTATCAAGATTAAATGTAATGGGCACAATGTTATATCTTATTAAAGATTTTAATGATCATTCAAAATGGTCAATAGAATACTGGAGAAATTATTTAAATGGCATTTAATCAAAAAAAATATAATCAATCTATTAGGGGTATTGCTGTTACTGCTTGCAAAGCCTCTAAAAGACGAGCTAAAATAAAAAATTTACCTTTTAATTTAACATCTAATTATTTGGAATCTATTTATCCTAAAAATTCAGTATGTCCAATCCTTGGATACACAATGAAAGTTTCAAATATTAGTTTAGGAAAATTAAGTCCAACATTAGATAGAATAGATCCTAGATTAGGATATGTAAAAGGCAATGTAGAATTTGTAACAAATATAGCAAACCTTATGATGACCTCTGCAACTGGAAGAGATATTAAAAGATTTGTTAAATGGGCTACAAAAAGATATAATATAACAAGAGAGGAAATATATGGGTAAAAACACATCATTTATAAAACATACAAGTTGTGAAAGTTGTGGTTCATCAGATGCAAATGCTGTTTATTCTGATGGGTCAGCTTATTGTTTTAGTTGTAGAAAAAACACAGCACCTGGAACACAAGATATTGAAATAGAATTTAATGTAATTCAGTCACAATTAACATTGGATCAAATAGAACAGTTACCAATAGATACATTTAGAGGTATATCCAAAAAGGTTTTATATAATGCTGGTGTTAAAATAGAATATGATGATAAAAGAAATATAACAAGTCATTATTATCCTATAACCATAAATAAAAAAGTTAAAGCATATAAGAAAAGAATAGTTGTTACTAAAGACTTTAGGGTTATTGGTAAAGCTGAAGTACCTGAATTATTTAACCAAGTTAATAGTGGTAAAAGAAAAAATTTAGTTATTACTGAAGGTGAAGTTGATTGTTTATCAATATTAGAAATGCTTACAAAAGCTAAGGCTCAATTTGATGTTGTATCAATTGTTAATGGAGCTCAAAGTGCTAGAAGAAATATTGCATCTAATTTAGATTTTGTTAATAAATATGAAAAAGTATTTATAGCATTTGATAATGATGAGCATGGCATTGAGGCTGCAAAAGATGTTGCACATATTATTAAACCTGGTAAAGCACATATTGTAAATAGTATTCATAAAGATGCTAATGAAGCTTTATCAAAAGGTTTAATTGATGAATATTTACAAGATGTATGGGGTGCTAAAGTATATAAACCTGATGCATTTATTACTGGTGAAAAAATATGGCAAGCATTTAAAGAAAGATCTGAAATTAAATCAATTGCTTATCCTAATTGTTTAAAAGGTTTAAATGATAAATTATTTGGAATGAGATTAGGTGAAATTACTTTATTTACATCTGGTACAGGTTCAGGTAAATCAACAGTTGTTAAAGAAACTATTTTAAATTTATTAGATAAAACTAAAGATAAAATAGGTTTAATATCTTTGGAAGAATCTATAGGTGATACAGCAACTAAATTAATTGGTATGTCTATTGAAAAAAATATTAGAATGCCAGGTGATGTAACTGATGAAGAAGCTAGAAAAGGTTATGAAAAAGTATTTGGTGATGAAAGATTAATATTATTAGACCACCAAGGATCTGTAGCTGATAGTTCTTTATTAGATAGGATTGAATATTTAGCAGCTTTAGGTTGTAATTATTTAATACTTGATCATATTACAATTGCCGTAAGTGAAGGAGTTGATGGTGCTACAGGTAATGAAGCTATTGATAAAGTAATGAGTTCTTTATTAAAAATTGTTAAAAGATATAATATACATCTTACATTAATATCTCATTTAAGAAAAAGTTCAGGGGAAGGTAAATCTTTTGAAGAAGGTATTATGCCTAATTTAGATTCTATAAAGGGATCTGGAAGTATAAAACAAATAAGTTTTGATATTATAGGTTTTGCTAGAAATATGATGGCTGTTGAAAAAAGAGATAGAAATATAGTTAAATTTGCTGTATTAAAATCTAGGTTTAGTGGTGATACAGGCATGTGTGGACAAGCAATTTATAATGTAGACACAGGAAGATTAAATTATAATGAAAGTAATTTAGCTTTTAAAGAAGTGTTATAACCAGTTTCGGTTAGAAGTTAGAACTGTATGTAAGACCTATTAGGCAACAGCTAACAGACAATGGTACAAGGATGAGTAATAGGCACTATCCTCTCTAGCCTACATCAGTACTAGTAAACCGAAGCAGCTGAGCAACCTGCTAAAAAGGCTCATAAATAAAGGATATATAAAAATGAAAAGATATAAACCATTACCAAATAATTTAACAATAAAAAAATCTGATATAGATGGATTAGGTATATTTGCAACTAAAGATATAAAGAAAAATATTAACTTAGGTGTAATGCATCATATAACTGAATTTAATGATATTATAAGAACACCATTAGGGGGATTTATTAATCATAGTAATAAACCAAATTGTATAAAAGAAAAAGAAGATTGTTTGTATTATGAGGAAACTAATTTAATCACGAATAGATTAATTAAAAAAGGTGAGGAATTAACAGTTAAATACACAATGTATAAAGTTTAAAATATAGGGCGTAATAAAACGCCCATATTTATTTTAATATTAATTTTTTAATTGATTTTTGATTTAAATATATTTCTGTCTCAGCCATTGACTTAATGCATTGATACTCAATATTATTACTTGTATTAGTACGCATAGCAACTCTTTTTCCTTTTAAACAATTACTCATAGATTCTTGTATTCTATGTTCTTTAATCTCTCCATTTACAATCATTAATAATGCAATTACTACTTCAACCATGACCATTACCATTTGCCCTTACTTTATCTTTTAATTGTTCAATATCTTTTAAAGCTTTTTCTAATTGTTTAGTTACAAATTCTATATTAACTTTATTATGCATCATATCTTCAATTCTTATTTCAATTTTTTCTACCGTTTTATATAAATCCTCTAGTAACATAAACTGTTCTTGATCCGTAGGCAATTGTTCAGATTTTTTAAGTAAATCCGCTTGAAATAATTCTCTAGAAGTTTCTAAACTTGTTAGTCTAGCTGTTACTTCTGTATATGCAAATACACCTAAAACAACACCAGCTATTATTCCTAGCATGTTTTTAATTGGCATACTTACTAATGTTTTATCTGATATATTCATTTTTATTTTTTACCACCCTTAAATATTTGTGTACCTTTAATTCCATAAATACTTGCCACTACAAGAATCCACAAATTTGTAAACCATGACGGCAGCTGCTGGAATTGGTCAAAGAATTGTTTTATTTTTTCTGCTGACCCTGGATCGTCACTAAAAACTCCCCACGCAATTACTAATATTGGCAAAGTTAAAATTATTAAAACCGCCTCGTCTTTCCAGTCCGAATCTCTTGATTCTAATAATTTTCCTTGATAGGCTGCTTCTCCCGAAGCCATTTTCTGGGCATGCTTGTATTGTGCATCAGCCATCATCATTTTTGTTTCCTGTTTTTTCTTGAATATATGTGAGCCTGCAGAAACGGCTAATTTAATTGCTTGAAACCACATTTTTAATCTCCTTATTTAAATTGAAACATTCCAATAAGTGCAGCTAATATAGTTGCTATAAAAACTAATAAACTAACTGCACCTTTTCCTTTTGAAACATCTTGCCTAAGACATTTAACCTCTTTATTTAATTCTTTTATACTATCTTGAATGGCTTTCATTCTTTCAGCACAAATTTTTTCATGCGAAGATAATCTTATTCCAACTGCTTCTTCAGGATATGATTTAATTATTTTTTTCTTAGGCATTTGATGTTTACCACTCTTTAGTTTTCGATGTTAGTTCAGGTGCTTTTTGTGATGCGATTTGTGCATCAAGATTAGCTTTCATATCATCTTCAGTAGTATCTGAATGTTCTAATACACAAGCTATAGCATCTTCTTTAGTCATAGCATCAAAGTCTTGGTCATTTGTTTCACCATCAGAACCATACATAGTTGCAGAGTATTCTC
>NZIO01000025.1 GCA_002689925.1 Candidatus Pelagibacter sp. | reverse complement strand
TAATTTTTTCTGCTTTTTTCCCCAAAGTTAAAAAAGAATTTTTAATTGCTTTAGCTTCAAGAAAAGGAATGTAGCCTTTGACAGGTTCAAAACAATAATTAAATTTTTCTTTAATATATTTTATAGTGGATTTATTACTAAATATTTCAATTTTTTTTTTGTTTTTCCAATAAAAGGGTCGTAACTCATTTATTCCATGCAATTGATCAGCATGTGGATGCGTATACAAAACATACGATAGATTGCTAATTTTATTAGTCAAAAATTGATTTTTTATATCAGGAGAAGAATCTATTAATATAGAATTATTGCCTTTTTTAATCATTATTGAACATCTAGTTCTAATATTTTTTTTGTTATTTCTATCACAGTTTCCCCAATGACCATCAATTCTCGGAACACCAATAGAGCTACCAGATCCTAATATTGTTATTTTAGTTTTCATATGTTTATTGAAAATAATTTTAAAAAATTTTGAGTAGTATGTTTTTTTAGGTCATCATAATTTATATTTTTAATAGCAGATATTTTTTTTAGTGTATGGATTATATGCGAAGGTTCATTTTTTTTTCCTCTTAAAGGCTCAGGTGACAAATATGGTGAGTCAGTTTCTATCAATAATTTTTCATGAGGAATATTTAAAACAACTTCTTCTAAATGATTATTATTTTTAAACGTTATAATTCCACTAATAGAAATATAGCAATTTAAGCTAAGTAATTTTTTTAGTAAGTCTAAAGAACCAGTGAAACAATGCATTAAAACTTTTAAATTATTGTTTTTTGTATATTTGTGTAGTAATTCATATGTATCATCTTCAGCATTTCTTGAATGAACTATTAATGGTAATCCTGTTGTAATAGATGCATTAATATGTTCAATAAATAACTTTTTTTGAATATTATGATCACTATGGTTATAATAAAAATCTAAGCCTGTTTCACCAATACCGATAATTTTTTTATTTTTACCTATAAAAGATACAATTTTCTTAGAATTGATATCTTTATGATTTTTTGCTTCATGTGGGTGAATGCCAAAAGTACCAAAAATATTTTTGTATTTACTTATTATGAGTTTAATTTTTTCAAATGTTTCAACTTTTGTCGATATAGTAAGCAAATATTTTACTTCAGCTAAATCTGCTCGTGATATCACGTTATGTAAATCATTATATAATTCAGGAAAATCTAGGTGACAATGTGAGTCTATAATCATAATACTAAAATTTTTTAAATATTATCTTAATTTTATTTAAATCTTGCCCAGGTTTTAATATTAAATTATTGCTAACGCTATCTAAATCTTGCTTTTTAAAATCAATATTCAGCATAGTTAGAATATTATTAGTAGAATTCGGCATTACAGGAGATAATAAAATTGATATTTTTCTAATACTTTCTAAAGCAACATATAAAATAGTGTTCATTCTATCTTTATCTGTTTTAAACAGTTTCCATGGTTCCATATCATTAATATATTTATTTGCTAAAAATGAATAATCTATTGTAAATTTAATATATTCATTCAAATTCTGATTTGTCATTAGCTTTCTAATTTTTTCAATATTACTCGTCATTGAATTAAGTAATTCATTATCTTCTGATGTAAATTCTTTAGGTGTAGGGATTTTATTTTCACATTTACTATTTACAAAACTAAGAATTCTTTGACATAAATTTCCAAAATTATTAGCTAAATCACTATTAATACAAAGTATTAAATTTTCTCTAGATATTTTACCATCATTTCCTAATGATACTTCTTTCATTAAATAATATCTTATTTGATCAAGTCCAAACTCATTAATTAAATCAATAGGTTCTAAAATATTACCTTTTGATTTAGACATCTTTTCATCACCAGATAAAATCCATCCATGACTAAAAATTTTTTTAGGTGGATGTATTCCTGCCGATAATAAAAAAGCTGGCCAGTAAACAGCATGAAACCTTAAAATATCTTTACCTATAATATGAAGTGATTCAGGCCAAAACTTTCTGTATAAAGAGTTGTCTTTATTTTGAAAATTAATTGCACTTAGATAGTTAGTTAAAGCATCTAACCACACGTAAATGACATGTTTATTATTATTTGGAACTTTTATTCCCCAATTGAATGAAGTTCTGCTAACTGATAAGTCTTTTAAGCCACCTTTTACAAAACTAATAACTTCATTTCTTCTAGATATGGGCATTATAAAATCTTTATTATTATTATAAAATTCTAATAGCCTATCTTGCCATGCAGAAAGTTTAAAAAAAAATGATTCTTCTTCAACCCATTCAACTTTAGATCTTGAAATTTTCGCAATTTTATTTTTTCCTTCATTCAAAATTTCATCATCTTGATAATAAGCTTCATCAGAGACAGAATACCATCCCTTGTACTTAGATAAAAAAATATCACCATTTTTTAAAAGCTTGTTCCATAACAGATGAACAGTTTTATGATGCCTTGTTTCAGTAGTTCTTATAAAATCATCATTAGATAAATTTAATATTTTAGTTAAATCTCTAAAAGTTTTCGAAATATCGTTACAAAAATCAATAGGAGATTGATTATTTTTTTTAGCAGCATTTTCAATTTTCAATCCATGTTCGTCTGTACCGGTTAAAAAAAATACTTCATTATTGTCCAAACGTTTAAATCTAGCAAAAACATCGGCAACAATACTTGAGTAGGCATGGCCCATATGAGGTTTAGCTGATGGGTAATATATTGGAGTGGTTATATAAAACTTATTTTTATTTTTCATTTATCAAAATGTTTCTTATTTCAAAAAAAATATTATTATTATCAAGGTTGAACTTTTCCATTTCGTTAATCTTTTTGATTATTGAAATTTTATTTTTAAAAATATTGTAATCATTATTTAGTAAATATAATTTATGATAAAAGTTTTCTATTAATATTCTTATAAATAATAATAAATTTTTATCTTTGATTTTGTTATATTGATCTATCAAATTAGTTATTTGTTTCAAATTATCTAAGGCAGAGTTTTTTTTGTCTAATAAAACATTATTCAAATAATTAAAAATAACACCAGGACTTTCATAGGGAAGATTTGTAATTATTTCATCAATATTTACATCTATAATATCATTTTGAAGAATGAGTTTATTCAAAATTTCTTTTTTTTTATTAAAACTGAAACAGATATTAAATTTAATTGAACGAGAATTAATAGTTTCTATAATTTTTTTTGAATTATCATGTATTAAAATAAATAATGTATTATTTAAATTATCTTCAAGAATTTTTAATAGTGCATTGGCAGAACTATTATTTAAAAATTCACTATTATTAATCAAAACAACTTTATAGTTATTTCCAAATGTTGAATTGTTTAAAAATAACTTTAACTTTCTAATTTTTTCTATTTCTATGTTATTTTTTATATCACTTTCAATTAAATAAAAATTTGGATGAATATTATTGGAAAGTAAATTATATGTTTTATTGCTTGGGTCTATTTTTTTTTCTTTATGATATAAATGCCTTTTTTCAATGGAAGAAAATAAATAAAAAATTAAATGGTTAGAGAATGTAAATTTACCAATACCCTTTTGACCAGATAACAATAAAACATTAGGTAATTTATTATTATCAATTAGTTTGATAAAAAATTTAAAATAGTCTTCATAACCAAATAAAGTTAAATTTATAGGTACTTTGTGATCTTCATTATTATTAATTTTGTTTATCATTTTTTAAGTAACAGGAGAATTTTTTCAAATATAATTTTTTCAACTTCTTTAATATTTTTTGATGTATCAATAATCATATATCTTTTTTTATTTTTTTTTGCATTTAATAAGAAACTTTTCTGAACTTTATTATAAAAACTTGGTGTAAATTTGTCATATCTATTGATGTCTTTTTTTAATAAAATTCTTTTTTTTGATATTTGTAAATTTATATTTAAAACAAAGGTGAAGTTTACTTTTATAGAACCAAGTATTTCTTTATGAACAGAATTAATCATTGTTTTATTAACACCAAATCCATTTACTTGATAAGCTAAAGTAGAATCTACAAATCTATCACAAATGATAATCTTATTTTTTTTAAGATTTGGTTTTATATTGTGTAAAATATTTTCATTTCTAGCTGCTAATATTAATAAAGCATCTGTTGTCTTATCAAATTTATTTTTTTTTCCACTTAGTAAAACTTTTCTTATTGCTTCAGCATTTGAATTACCTCCAGGCTCTCTAATATAAACAACAGGTAAATTTAATTTTTTAAGTTTTTTATATAATAACTTACTATGAAAGGATTTACCGGACCCTTCTATACCTTCAAAAGTTATAAAAAGAGGTTTATTTTTAAACATCACCCCAAATTAAATAATTAATTGATTTGATAAATCTATAAATAAAATTAACTAACTTTATATCTTCACTTGCGTATATATCTAAGCTATTTTTTAAATTTCCTCTATAATAAATATTTAATTTACCAACTTTTGTATCCTTTAAAATTGGTGCTTTAATAGGACCGTCATATTCTATAACAGCTTTAACCAAACTCTTTTTTCTTTTAGGTATAGTTATATATGCATCTTGATTAATTTTAACGTTGAGTTTTTCCTTTTTCCCCAACCAAACATCTATAGTAGAAAAATTTTCATCTTTTTTTGCTATTCTGATGGTATCGAAATTACTCAAACCCCAAGTAAGTATTTTTGCAGATTCAGATGATCTTTTATTTTTACTTTTAAATCCACTTCCAACAGCTATTAGACGTCTTTCTTTTTTTATTAAGGAAGACGCTAAAGAATATTGTTCAACAGCCAAATATCCTGTTTTGATCCCATCAACACCTAAATTTTTATATAGTAACGGATTCCTATTTCCTTGAGTAATTGGATTTCCACCAGTTTTTTCCCAAGTAAAAGTAGTTTCTTTAAACCACTCATAATATTCAGGATAATTTTTGATTAAATATTTTGACATTATAGCAATATCTTTAACAGTAGAATAATTATCAGGATCATTTATTCCTGAGGAATTTGAAAAATTACTATCAGTCATACCAATTTCTGCCGCTTTTTCATTCATTAAAATAGCAAAAGATTCTTCAGAACCAGCTAAACCTTCTGCTAAGGCTACACACGCGTCATTACCAGAAACAATTATTATACCTTTTAATAACTCTTCAACAGTAACTTTATCATTTAACATTATAAACATTGAGGAGTAACCACTTTGAGACATCCTCCAAGCTTTTTCTGAAATTATTATTTCTTCATCAAGAGTAGTTTCACCTTTTTTAAGCATATCAAAGGCCACTAAAGTTGTCATAATTTTAGTCATAGAAGCTGGGTAAATTCTTAAATCTGGTTCTTTTTCATAAAGAATTTCACCAGATAAATAATCTTGTAAAATGACTGTTCTAGCATCTATATCAATTTTAGAAAAAACACTTGGTGTTAAAATAAAAAAAAGAAAATTAATCAGAATTATTTTTATATAATTATGCATAATTAAAAAATATCTAAATTTTCAAATCCTAAAGAATGTAATTTATTGTAGGTGCTTTCTAGCTTAACAAATGAGTCAAAAGGACCAACCCAAAGTCTAAAGTTTTTATTATTAATTTTAGTTATATTCAAAAAATTCATATTGATATTTTCAGAGAGTTTATTTTTTAATAAAATAGCGTTTTTTAAAAAATAAAAATCAGAAACCAGTACATTATATTTAAAATTTTTTTTATTTAAACTTTTATTTTCAGATTCTTCAGATAAATTATCTACTATAATCATCTTTACAGGAGCATTTTGAGCAATTTGTTTTTCTTCGTCAAATATTTTTTGTTTTTTTGCAATAAATGTTTTATTTTTTTTAATTTCTATAAGTTCAATAAATGGATTATTTGGATCCAACTTAAGTTTATTAAAAATTTTTTGAGGAATGACAATGTTATATATATGTGGAAAAGTTGCTTGTTTTTGAACAATTACATTAACGCTAAGAAGATTGTCTGGATTAATTAATTTCAAAATTGTTTTTGGTTTTAAAGTTTTATGTAAAACAAAATTATCATTTATATTAAGTTTTTTATTTAATATCTTTTCTTTTAAAAGTTCTTTTTTATAAATTAATGCAAAACCAGTCGAGCTATATGTTTCTTTATTTAATATCGCATCATCTTTTATAACAGTAATTGATGAACAAGAACTTATAATAATTGATAAAAAAATTATTAATATTATTTTATTATATTTCATTTTTAATTTTATCTTTTAAAGTGCATACTGCTAGAGCAAATCTTAAAGATCTATTCCATTTTAAAATTAATTCATAATTGTGAAACACTAAATAAGCTGGTTCTAAAGCTTTCGAGTCAGGAATAATATCTTTATCTGGAATAATAATTGCAGCTAAAATATTGTCGTTAATATTTAAATTTTCATGATCTATAATAAATTTTTTAAGGTTTTTAATTTTTCTATGATTCTTTATTTTTTTAGCTGACGAGTTAAGTAATTTATCTGGGGTGTTTTCATTTAATTTTATTTTAATAAAACATAGATCATTCTTTTTCCAGCCTATCTTATGTATATAATTAGCTGCCGAAGCAATAGAATCTTCAAATTTTTTAAGTTCAATTATGTTATTTTTATTATAATCAATAGCATAATTTTTTATTGTTGATGGCATAAATTGAAAATTGCCAACAGCACCTGCCCACGAGCCAAATAAAATATCTGGTTTAATAATATTATCATCAATTAATCTAAGTAAAGTTATTAGCTCTTTAGAAAAAAATTCACTACGTCTTTTATCAAAGCTTAAGGTAGCTAATGATGATATAATAGGCATTTTACCTAAATATTTTCCAAAGTTTGTTTCAATTCCCATTAAAGCTAAAAGTAATTCTTTTTCTACATTAAATTTATCTTCAACTTCATTTATAATAATTCTGTTGTCTTTATAAATTGATTTACCATTTTTAACTTTTTTGTTGTTTGATCTTTTAGATATATAAGTATTGGTATCCTCGTAAAATTCTGGTTGTTTCCTGTCATATTGAATAACTTTAGGTAAAAAAATTGCTTTACCCAAAATACCTTCAACAGTATTAGATGAAATCCCTTGATCAATTGCTTTTAATTTAAACTCATCTAGCCATTTGTTAAATTTAGAATTATCTTGAGCAGATGTATTCTGAACGATCAAAAAAAAAGCTAAAAATAAATATATGGATGTTTTTTTTTTCATTTATTTAAATATAAGTCCCTTAAATATATAATTACAGCAATCCATATTAAAATGAAACTTATCAACTTTTGAATTGTGAACAACTCATTATAATAAAAAAAACCCAATAAAAATTGACCCGTTGGCGTAATAAAAAAAATCATTCCAGAGCTACCTAAACCAGAATATGCAACACCTTTAACATATAGAAATAAAGGAATCACTGTCATAGGCCCCGCCAACATTAATAAAAGACTTAAAGGTATATTGGATAAAGAAAAATCATTTTGATTATTTTGTATTATAAAATAAAAAATTATTAAAGCGAAAGGCAGAATTATAATACTTTCAATTAATAAACCTATATCTACATCTACATTAATTTTTTTTCTAATTAAATTATAAAAAACCCAAGCTAAAGCCACTACAATACCAACCCATGGTATCGATTGAAGGTTAAATAAAAGATAAATAATTGAAAAAATTACTAAAATAATTGCTATTATTCTTCTCTTATTTAATTTTTCTTTAAAAAATAAATTACCAAAAAAAACACTTAGAATAGGAAAAATAAAATATCCAAAACTTGCATCTATAATTCTATTAGTTGCTACAGCGTAAATCCATACAGACCAATTAATAAATATTAATAAACTTGATAATGATAGATATAATAAGTTTCTTTTATTAAAAAAAATTATTTTAAAAGGCTCCCATTTAAAAAATATAGAAGTAGTAATGAGCAAAATTAAAGTAGTCCATATAGTTCTATGCACAACTAATTCAATTGGTCCAACGAAAGAAAAATGTTTGAAATAAATTACGCCTATAACCCCCCACCAAAAGGAACCTAATCCACTAAAAACAAGACCTTTTAGAAAATCTTTACTCAACATATTTTTTGTTTTAAAAATTTGGTTTTTTATTAAATTTTTTTATAGAACGAATAGTAAGTTTAACCCCAGATAAAAAATCAACTTTGGGAGACCATTTAGTCTTTTTTTTAATCAAATTATTGATTACATTTCTTGAATTATAAGAAGAAGGTTTATTTTCTTTAATTAAAGTTTCCTTTTTTAAAATTTTATTACCATAATTAACTATATGATTTAGACTAATTAACTTATTACCTGTTAAGTTAAAAGTCTCATATCCTTTTCGACCAAAACAGGAAATAATTCCACTGCTTATGTCATCAACAAAAATAAATCTTCTTGATGTGTTTTTAGAACCAACATTGATTATTTTTTCATTTAAATAGATCTTTTGAAGTATCGACTCTACAGCAGACCAATTTTTTTGTGAATTTCTTGGGCCATAAATAATCCCAAATCTCAAAATAATACAATTAAATTTATTTATTTTTGAATAATATCTTAAAAAATTTTCACCTATAATTTTAGACAATGCATATTCAGAGCTAACTTTTTCATAGAAAATTTTAGATTTTTCTGTTTTTCTATTATCATCTTCTCCATATACCCATTCGCTTGAGGCAAATATAATTTGTTTAACTTTTTTTTTTTTACATGCGTTAATTAAATTTAAAAGACCATTAATATTTGTTTTAAAACCTTTTTTTCTATCATTGTTATAAATTGTGCTATTCGATGCAGCACATAAATGCACTACTGTTTTACAATTATTTGGGATTGCTTTAGATAGATTTTTATCATTTATATCAATTTTTTTTGTATGGCTTTTTGTTTTTTTAATGTCTATTCCAGTAAATTTAATTTTGGATAGTTTTAATTGCCTCGTTAAAGAATCACCTAAAAATGACTCAATACCAGTAATAAAAATTGTCATTATTCTATAGGTAGGTTTGTTTCAGCCATAAATTGATTAGGATCAATTTTTACATCAACTAAAAAAGGTTCATTAGTATTAAGAATCTTTTTGAGTTCATTGTCAATATTAGTATTCGAATTAAAAACTTGAGCTTTTATTTTATATGCTTGAGCAACATCTTTGAAGCTTGGATACCCATACCCACTTTTATTTTCATTTCCAGTCGTTCTTCCATCAAACATTTGATATGAAGGAAATCGAGTATTACCTAATGACTCATTATTGAAAATAAATATTTTAATAGGCAGTTTGTGATATGATAAAGCTTGAAGTTCTTGAATATTCATTTGAAAACCTCCATCTCCAGCAATAACAATTATTTGATCACATTTTGTTGCATAATAGGCTCCAATAGAAGCTGGTAAAGCATAACCCATAGGTGACGAACCAAGTCCAGCAAACATTCGTTGGTCACCTTTAAGTCTATTGGCTTGATAAGTCCAATTCATATTCATTCCTGCGTCAGATATAAAAATAGCATTTTCATTAGCTGTTTCAAATAATTTGTTCATCATAAGATACGGGCTTACATATTGACTGCCAGTAACTTTCATAGTTTCATCTATAATATAATAATCTTTTTTTAATTTTTTAATTTTATTGTCCCAATCATTATTTAAAAAAATTTTTTTTGAAGATTTTTTGTTTAAAAAATCATTAAACCTTGGGATAAACTCTATTAAATCACGATTTATCTTTTTATCGATTGAAACCAAAGCGTCGTCAAGTTCTCCTTGATCAATATCAATAGCTATAATTTTTGAATTTTTTGCAAATTCTTTTTCATTTATTATTTCTTTTGGTGTAAACCTACAACCCAAACTTAAAAGTAAATCACTTTCTTGAACAGCATAAATAGCTGATTTATTGCCTCCTCTACCAATATTACCTAAATTAAGATTATCACTATGCCTCAATATATCAGCAGCTCCCCAAGTTGTTACGACAGGTAAATTAAGTTTTTCCAATAATTTTAGAGTAATATTAGTATCTTTATAAATTCTTACACCACCACCTAATAATATTACTGGTCTTTTGGAGGATTTTAAAGAATCAAATATAAATTGAAAATATATTTCATCGTCTTCAATTTTGGTTTCTTTTTTTTCTATTTTAAATGATTTAAGTTTGTCAGGATCTATTTTAGCAATCTGAACATTGAAAGGTATATCTAAAACTACAGGACCTGGTCTGCCTGATGTTGCTATATAAATCGCTTTTTCAATTTCGTAACGTATATCATCAGCATTTTCAACTAATTTAGAATATTTAGTTATAGGTTTCATATGAGCAACTACATCAACTTCTTGAAAACCCCTTTGTCTAACATTTTTATTTTTTTTATTATGGAACATTCCTACTTGGCCAGTAATAAATAAACAAGGTATTGAGTCATTATATGATGAAAGAATTGGTGTAGATAAATTCGTTGCAGCAGGTCCTGCTCCAGCTAAACATACTCCAAATGGTTTAAATCTTCCATATGCCTCGGCAGCTATACCACTAGCTTGTTCATGATAATTAACAAATTCTTTAATTTTTTTGTTCGTACCAGCAGAGTCAATTAAATGTAAAGCGTTTCCACTTGGATAAATAGGTACAAAATCTATTCCATATTCAGAAATTTTATCAAAAACATAATCAGATAATTTTATTTGAGTCATTTATTGTAATTCACATAATTTAATATTTGTTTTAATATTTTTATTTACATTATTAGGAGGTTTCCATCCAGTTATCTTTTTTAATAAGTTCAATTTCATGTAAAATTTGCTTGGTTTTGTTTCATTTTTAGGGTTTTTTAGCTTTCCAACAACTATATTATCATTTTTACCACCAATTATTTTCCAATATTTTTTGATAAAATCTTTCATATAAATATATTTACCTGAGCCTAAATTAATAACTAATGATTTTGTATTTTTTTTTATAATTTTTATTATACCTTCAGCTGCTTCTTCTGAAAACATGTAATCTCTATAAAAATTTAATGGTGAAACTTTAAACTTAGTTTTTTTATAATAAGAGTCGTGCAAAGTATAAATTAAAGAATTTTTCTTTTGCACTGGGCCATATAAATATGCCATTCTAATATGTGTGAAAGTTTTTTTCATTTTTTTTCCAGTTTTAACTCCATACTTACCAAACATATATTTACCTATTTCGTAATTTCTTAAATTTTTTAAAGGTTTTGTCTTTTCTGGTACTGGTTTTTTTTGAGGGCCATATTCAACAATTGTTCCTATAAAAATAAAATTTTTTAAACCTCTTTTAAAAAAAGTATCTAATAAATTTTTTGAATTTAAGTAATTTTCTTTTACATGGTATTTAGATAATGGGTCTGTCATCTTGCCCCAACCAATGTGTAGAAAATAATCTGGAATTTTATATTTATTGATAAATTTATTAATCTTGATTTTTGATGAGTAATCTAAATATTTGATATTCTTATGTTTAATACTTGAGTTGTTCGATAATTGAATAACATTAAATTCTTTTTTAAGTTTTGGAAGAATACTAACGCCCAATAAACCTGTTGATCCAGTGATAAAAACAGTTTTTTTCATTTTTAAGTTATAAATATATATATGAATAGTTAATAAGGGTATATATATAAAAAAACTTTTAGGTTGTTTTTAGCGATTATAAAATATATTAAGTTTTCTTAAAGTTTGTTTGGAGAGGTGGCTGAGCGGTTGAAAGCACTGGTCTTGAAAACCAGCAATGGGGCAACTCATTCGTGGGTTCGAATCCCACCCTCTCCGCCAAAAATTAAATTTTAAAATTTTTTAATCTAGAGGTAATAGAATTCGATGGTAAAGAAATTTTATTATTATACCAGTCAAAAATGTTATTATCGTTATGTTGTAAAAACTCATATAAATCATTTAACTCGATAGAAGTTAATTCATCTAAATATTTTTTTACAAATTCACTTAATAAAATATCCATTTCTTTTATACCCCTGTGTTGAGCTATATAGATTATTTTTTTTTTTAAAATAGATATTTCATTCATAAATTTTAAAAATAATATATTATATATTAATGGAAAATTCTAAAAATTATAAGTATTTATTAAACGATATATCTGTACTCAAAAGAGTAGGTAAAAAAACAAAAGATTTATTAAAAAAAAAGAAAATTAAAAACTTATTTGACGTATTGTGGAATTTGCCACATTCATACACGGATCGAACTTTAGAAAAAAAAATAAATGAATTAGAGATTGGTAAAATTTGTACTGTAAATCTTAGAGTAATAAAGTATAATTTTCCTAGAATAAGGAACCTACCTAATAAAGTTGTTTGTGAAGACGATACAGGCAAATTGGATATTATTTTTTTTAATAGTAGAGAAGGATATATAAGGAAAATCCTTCCTTTGAATCAAAATGTTTTAATAAGTGGTAAAATCAATTATTTTAAAAATAGATACCAAATAACTAACCCAACATACTTAAGTTTAGAGTCACAAGAAAATAATATTAAAAAAATTTTACCTAATTACTCGTTAACAGAAGGTTTAAGTGAAAAAGTTTATAGAAATATTATTGATCAAATATTACAAAATTTACCAAAGATTGATGAATGGCATTTAGAGGAAACGATAAAAAAAAATAAATTTGATAAATGGAATGAATCAATCATTAAACTACATGATCCTAAAAATTTAGATAAAACTAATGCTAATTTTTATAAGAGATTAGTTTTTGATGAGATTTTGTCAAATTTCATACTTTTATCTGAAATAAGAAAAAAAATTAAAAAAATTAAAAAAAAACCTAAAGTTTTTTCAAATATTAAAAGTATAGATATAATTAATTCTTTAAAATTTGAATTGACGAAAAATCAAAATAAAATCATAAAAGAAATAGATTTTGACTTAAAATCTAAAAATAAAATGTTTAGGTTATTACAGGGTGATGTGGGTAGTGGAAAAACAATTATTGCATTAATTTGTGCCTTAAATGTTATAGATTCAAATTATCAAGTATCAGTAATGGCTCCTACTGAAATTTTAGCAACACAACATTATAAATTAGCAAAAAATTTATTCAGAAAATTGAATATAAAAATTGAATTATTAACAGGAAAAATTGATAGAAAAAAAAGAAAAGAAATTTTAACTAATTTAAAAGATCAAAAAATTGATATTCTATTTGGTACACATGCTATTTTTCAAAAAAATGTTTTATTTAAAAAATTAGGTTTAATAATAATTGATGAGCAACATAAATTTGGTGTAAAACAAAGAATGTCTTTATCTCAAAAAGGTGGTGCAGATTGTGATATACTTTTAATGTCAGCGACACCTATTCCCAGAACACTTATGATGTCAGTATATGGAGATATGGATATATCTCGATTAACAGAAAAACCCTCTAATCGAAAAAATGTTTTAACATACAGTAAACCAGAATCTAAAATTGAAGAAATTATAAGATTTATAAAAAAAGAAATTAAGTTAGATAATCAAGTTTTTTGGATCTGTCCATTAATAAATGAGTCTAAGAAAATCGACCATGAGTCAGCAATTAAAAAACATGAATTCTTAGAAAAGGTTTTTCCCAAAAAAGTAGGACTTATTCACGGTGGTCTTAGTAAAGAAGATAAAGAAAATGTATTAAAATTGTTTTTAGAAAAAAAATTTTTAATTTTAGTTTCTACTACAGTTATAGAAGTTGGAATTGATATTCCTAATGCTAACATTATTATTATCGAAAATTCAAATAAGTTTGGATTATCACAATTACATCAATTGAGAGGTAGAGTTGGCAGAAGTAATAAGCAAGGTGTTTGCATTCTGATGTATAAAAAAAATTTAAGTCAAAATGCCCGTAAAAGAATTAATATATTAAAATCTACTAATGACGGTTTTGTAATTGCTGATGATGATATGAAACTTAGAGGTTATGGTGATATATTAGGATTTAAACAAAGTGGAATTAAGGATTTTAAATTAGCAGATCCTGTTTTACATAGTAAATTATTTCTATTAGCAGAAAAAGAAATCAATAAGATTGAACAACTAGATATCAACTTTAATCGTTATATGCCTTTACTTAAACTTTATGATTTAGCTGATATAATTAATGAAATAAATTAATTTGGTGTTGAGGTGCCTGCTGATACAACAAATCTTGAAGCTTCTTCAAAACTCATATCTAAATAAATTACTTCACTTTTTTTAAACATTAATAAAAAACCACTTGTTGGATTTGGAGTTGTTGGAACAAAAACATTAATTAATTCTTCTTTAGTTTTTGATTTTATTTCTCCGGTGTTATCTTTTGTCGCAAAACCAACTGCCCAACATCCTTTTCGTGGGTATTCTACTAATACAACACTTTTTTGTTTTCCTTTATTTTGTGTAAAATTTTCTGTCATCTGGCCTATA
Source organism: Candidatus Pelagibacter sp. (assembly GCA_002689925.1). GTDB lineage: Bacteria > Pseudomonadota > Alphaproteobacteria > Pelagibacterales > Pelagibacteraceae. The sequence continues at coordinate 9,281 of NZIO01000025.1, read as the reverse complement.
GCAGTATAAATAGTTCTTAAAATAGGAATCTTCTTAAATACATCATTTACTAATTTTAATAATCTTTTTCCAATAAAGGATAAAGAAAGCATACCTATTAAAGTGATGAAGATTATTGCAAGTAATATCTCAAGCCCAACTATTTGAAAAGGGAGATAATTATTAGGGTTTAATTCTTTAGGAATAAGCCTTGAAGATATTTTAATAATAAAAATTGTTAGATATAGAGTTATACCAATTGGAATTAGAGCTACTACTCCTGTAATGAAATAGTTTCTTAATCTGGCGATAATTGAATTTTTCTTTTTGTTATTAGTAGTCATTTTAATCAGATGGTAAATTAATAAAAAATAATATATGTTTATTATATAATTTCAATTAATTTAATATATATTAATTTCAACCTATGATTATAAAAATATTATGAAAAGAAGAAATTTTATTAAATTTGTAGGAACATGTTGTTGTTCTGCTTTACTTTATTCGTGTTCTACAGTTCCTATTACAGAAAGACGCCAATTATCAATTATACCCGAATCTGTTTTAAATAGACAAGCAGCAGCTGCTTATGAAAAAATTAGAAACAAATCAAAACTTAGTGATGACAAAAAAACCTTAAATAAGATTAAAACCATAGGTAAAAAAATTGAAGAGGCTGTTAATCAATATTTCATAAAAAATAATCTAGATAATCCAACGAGTTCATTTGATTGGGACTACATATTAATTGATAATGATAAAATTAAAAATGCTTGGTGCATGCCTGGAGGTAAAATTGCTGTTTATAGTGGTTTATTGCCAATTACAAAAAATGATGATGGGTTAGCCGCAGTTATGGGACATGAAGTGGCGCATGCAGTTGCTAAACATTCTATAGAAAGAGCTAGCAGAGGAGTCTTGGTAAATATAGGAACAGCTGCTGTTGATATAGCCTCTGGTGGTGCTTTGTCGCGAACAAGTAGAGCTACAGGAGTTAATGTTTCTGGAATGTTAAGAAAATTTGGAATTGATAATCCTTTTAATAGAAAACAAGAATCTGAAGCGGATTACTTAGGTTTAATATTTTCTTCCTTGTCAGGATTTGAAATAAGAGAAACAATTTTAATATGGGAAAGAATGCAAAAGGCACAAAAAGGAAAAAATATACCTGAATGGATGAGTACGCACCCATCAACAAAGAAACGTATTAGCTCTTTGAATAAATGGATACCTGAAATAATGCTTAAATACCCTCCAATTAAAAATATTTAGAGTTAATCATTAATTTAATCCCAAAGGTTATCTTTAGTCCATTTTTTATTATTATAAGACCAAACTCTTTTATCTCGAAAAGTATCAGCAATTTGATCAAATTTTTTTTCTGTTATACCTGTGTATAAAGTCCATCTTTTTAAATCTCTTGATTTAATAGAGTCATGTTTTTTAACAAGTTTAACTGCTTTTTCTCTTTTCATTAAACCAGCTCTAATATCTTTTGCGGCATGATCAGTGCATCTTCCATAACCAAATTTAATATATTTTAAATAATCATGCATTCCATTTTCATGCATATCATCTAGGTTTGACATTTTTCTATAAGTTCTCTCAAAGGTTTTGTTTGATGGTTTAAAATTATATTTTTTTATAACTAATTTAGTTTGAGAATTTGGTTCCCATGGTAAATAATTGCTTAAATGTAAACCTCGAAGATTTAAATCATACATTTCTTTATCAGTAGGATGAATATACGGTAAAAGATCTTTTTTTGTTAAACCTTCAAAACCCAAGAAACTATTCCATTCATAGCCCCTACCACAATGTTCTAGTTTAAATCTATAAGTATATTCAACAAAATCCATTATAGAAAACTGCCCTGATAATTCCGAATAACCATGTTCACCCCAAATAACAATTGGAATTTTATATTTAATAGCTGTTTGCATCGGTAGAGTGAAAATTCCTAAATGTTGATGAAGGTTCATATCACCAGTTAGATAAAAACCAATACGGTTTAATTTTTTAAGAACATTTATACTTGGATAATATATTATATGATCAACATTAAAAACCTCTTTCATGTTTCTTAAATTTCTTAAACCTTCTTTTGTATAATTATTCCCATAATATGTTAAAAGTAGAGGATTAAATCCTAGTACATTTTTAATATAATGTGTTTGAAAATAACTATCTTTGCCACCACTAACAGGTATTAAGCAATCATATTCGTTATCTTTGTTTTTAGAATTTTTTATCAAGTTTACTAATTTGTTTTTTCTAACTCTCCATTGTTTTCTTGTAATATTAAATTTTTTGTAGGACATCTGACATCCTGTGCAAATACCTTTATCATTAAATTCTACAGGTGAAGCACTAGAAGAAGGTACTGTACATTTTTTACAATACTTCATTTTAATAGTCTCTTTTTTATAACCCCAGGTAGATGGATCAGTTGTAGATTTTTTAATTCTTTCATTAATCAATTTTTTTATTTCAGACCTTTTGTAATTAGGCTCTCTGCTAAACCATTGTGTGTTATCTAAAGATACAGGAGGTAAATTAAAACCATCTTCTAATAATTTCTTTTTTGCAAAAGGATAACTAAGTTCATAAAAATGAAAGAAATTTGCTGCTGCTACAGCATCACAGTTTGTATTATTAATACAATTAGAAAAGTGATTATATTCTCCTGCACCACCACATCCAATAACTGGAATTTTTACAGAATTAGAAATTTTGTTAATCAACTTATAATCATATCCGGTTCCTGTTCCATCTTTGTTAATTGAGTTTATTAATATCTCCCCTATTCCTAAACTTTCTGCTTTTTTTGCTAATACAAAAGGTGAAATATTAAGTTTTTTTTTACCTCCATCTATAAAAGCAAAATAATTACTGCCTATTTTTTTTGCATCTATACTAGCAACGATTGCTTGAGAACCATATCTTTTAACAAGTTGTAATATTAAATCTGGGTTTTCTACTAAAGTAGTATTTAATATAATCTTATCTGCTCCAATTTTAAATCTTTGTTCCGCATCATCAAAATTTTTTATTCTTCCACCTACACTTAATGGCATAAGAGTAACTTCAGAAATTTTTTTTATTAAATCTAGAATGTTGTTTGAATCATATTTTGTATATAAATCATCTCTTCTCAAGTCTTGGCCTTTTTCATCACCGATGTCTAAGATAATTAGTTCATCTACACCCCAATTAGAAAATCTTCTAATTGTATTGATTGGATTACCAATACTTTGATGAACTTTAAAATCTTGACTTCTTACAACAAGTCCATTTTTGATTAAAACTATCGGTATTAATCTTAAATTTCTATTTTTTTTATTCATTATAAATATTTATAAAAATTATTTAAAATACGTAAACCAGAATCATTACTTTTTTCTGGATGAAATTGAACACCAAAAATATTATTTTTTTGAAAAGCTACCGTTATCATCTTTTTATCAAAATTTATGCTAGCAAGTATATTATTTTTTTTAATCTCAGCTACATAATGACCGTGTATGTGATAAAAAAAATCATTTTCATTAATAAGAGGATTATCTTTATTTATAAAAATTTTTCTCCATCCTATGTTTGGGACTTTAGCTAATTTACTTCTGGAAGTTAATTTTTTTACACTTGCATCAACTAAACCAATTCCTTTAAATTTACCAAATTCATCACTGTTTTTTGTTAAAAGTTGCATGCCAAGACATATACCTAAAATTGGTATCTTTTTTTTTGCATAATCTTTTATAAGAGTTACCATATTATTTTTTTTTAGATATTTCATTCCATTAGAAAAACTCCCCACCCCTGGAAATATTAATCCATCACCATATAATCTACGATTTGGTTTATTTATAATTTGGTAATTTATTCCTAGGTGCTTTAGTGCATTAATTAAAGAATTTAGATTACAAATTTTAGAATCAATTATTGATACTTTTTTCATAAATACAATTTATTTAATAAAGCACTTAAATAAAGAAAGTGGTGAGCCCTGATGGACTCGAACCATCGACCCATTCCTTAAAAGGGAATTGCTCTACCAACTGAGCTAAGGGCCCACTAAACTGACAAAATATACATTAAAATTAAAAATGCAAGTATTCAGGAATAATTATCTAGAATTAAAAATTTAATATTAAATAATGTTGATAAATTTGTCATGAAATTCATCAAATTTACCAAGTTTAATTGATTTTCTGATTTCAGACATTAATTCTTGGTAAAAATTAATATTGTGCAACGTTAACAGCATAGAAGCCAAAATTTCATTTGTATTAAATAAATGGTTTAAATAATTTTTCGAATATTTATTTAAATTAAGATTCGAGCATTTTACATCTAATGGAGTATTATCATTTTGATATTTTGCATTTTTAATGTTTATTTTTCCATTCCAAGTAAAAGCTAATCCAGTTCTTCCTGATCTTGTAGGAAGTACACAGTCGAACATATCTATACCTCTTTTAACAGCACCCAGTATATCAGATGGAGTTCCAACGCCCATAAGATACCTTGGTTTTTCAAAAGGCATATAATCTTTAATAAAATCTAAAACTTCAAACATTTCGTGTTGAGTTTCACCTACAGCCAAACCTCCAATCGCATACCCATCAAAACCAATTTTAATTAGTTCATTTAAAGACTTGATTCTTAAGTCTTTAAAAAGACCACCCTGAACTATTCCAAATAAAGCTTTATGAGAGTTTAAACCAAAAGCTTTTTTTGATCTGTCAGCCCAATAAGTTGAAAGTTCCATAGATTTATTTATTAAATCAAAGTTATTTGTTTTTTTGGGACACTCGTCCATTACCATTAAAATATCAGAATTTAGGCCTTTTTGAATTCTAATACTTTCTTCTGGACTTAAAACAAAATTTTTACCATCTATATGTGATTTAAAAATTGCTCCTCTTTCTCTATCGATCTTATTTAATTTTGATAAAGACATAACTTGAAATCCACCAGAGTCTGTGAGTATTGGTAATTTACAATTCATAAATTCATGTAAACCTCCAGCTAATTCTATGCGCTTAACACCAGGTCTAATCATTAAATGATAAGTATTAGATAGAATTATTTCAGATCCAGTTTTTATTAAATCATCGATAAATACAGCTTTGACTGTTGCTTGAGTACCTACTGGCATAAAAGCAGGTGTTTTAATATTTCCTCTATGTGTTTCAATTAAACCACATCTTGAGTATTTATTTTTTTCTAAAACATTAAAAACAAATTTTTTTAATGTCATGTAAAAAATTAGTCTGATGATTTTAAACTTACAATAATATCTGGATTATCTATAGCGCCACTTTGTGGGTCACCTTTTTTGATTTGGTCAACAAATTCCATTCCATTAATTACTTTACCAAAAACAGTATAATTATTATCTAGGTGAGGTTGGGATGCAAAACATATAAAAAATTGACTATTAGCACTATCAGGACTTGAAGATCTGGCCATAGCTAAAGTTCCTCTTTCATGTGGTAATGAACTGAATTCAGCTTTTAAATCAGGATAGGTTGATCCACCAGTACCTGCCCTGCCTAAATTATAATCTTTAGTTAAAGAATTTCCAAACTGAACATCCCCTGTTTGAGCCATGAATTTATCAATTACTCGATGAAAAACCACACCATTGTATTTACCCTCTTTAGCTAAAGTTTTAAATCTTTCGACATGTTTAGGCGCAATATCTGGATAAAGCTCTATCTCAACTTTACCATTTTTTAATTCAAGAATCATAACATTTTCATTAGCATATAAAGAATTATTTAACAAAAGAAAAATTAATATAAAAAAAAATTTTTTCATAAAATCACTTCATTTTATTCTTAAGTGAAACAATAGTACTCTTAGTAACAAATTTATTAATGTTTCCGTTATGTTTTGCTATTTCTTTTACAAACTTTGATGAGATCACTTGGTTTTCAACATCAGACATTAAAAAAATAGTTTCTACTTTTTTATTAAGATTTCTATTCATGCCTGCTAATTGAAACTCATATTCAAAATCAGAAACCGCTCTTAAGCCTCTAAATAATATATTAGCATTATATTTCTTGCAAAGAGACATTGTTAAAATATTAAATGGAATAATTGAAATTTTTTTTTTATCTAATTTAAGGTCTTTAAACAAAGAATTTTCTATAATCTTTTTTCTTTCGAAAGCATTGAAAAAATAATCTTTATCTGAGTCATCAGAAACTGCAACAATCAATTTATTAACTATTTTTAACGCTCTAGTTATTATGTCAATATGTCCATAAGTAACTGGATCAAATGTTCCTGGATAAATACCTATTTGTTTCATTTCTCTAAAAAATTATCTTCAACTTTAATTGCTGCTACAACTTTTTCGTTTCCAGAAAGTTTAAATATTCTTACTCCTTGAGTATTTCTTCCTGCATTTCTAATTTCTTTAACTGAACATCTTATTACTTTTCCTTTGTCTGTAGAAAGCATTATTTCATCACCTTCGTCTACTGGAAAGGTTGAAACAACATTTCCATTTCTAGAAGAATTTACTATTCCTATAATTCCTTTTCCACCTCTATTTGTTACTCTATAATCATAATAAGAAGTTCTTTTTCCATATCCATTTTCAGTAATAGATAATATATATTTTTGTCTTGCTTTTACTTCATCAGAGTCTTTGCCTGATCCATTAGTTGGTAATTTAGTATTGTCAACAATAGATAAAGATATTACTTTATCTTTTTCTATTAAATTAATTCCTCTAATACCTTTAGAAGATCTGCCTTTAAAAATTCTAAGTTTTTTTGACATAAATCTAATACATTTACCTAATTTAGTTCCAAGAATAATATCTTGATCATCTTTGCAAAGTTTAACTCCAATTATTTTGTCTCCTTGATCTAGCTTCATTGCTATCTTTCCAGTTGATTGAATATTTGAAAAGTCTTCTAAACTATTTTTTCTAATTTTACCATTTGCTGTAGCAAATATTATATTATATTTTTTCCACTCTTTTTCATCTATAGGCATAGGTAAAATCGAACTAATTGATTGATGATTTTTTAATGGAAGAATATTAAATAATGTTTTACCTTTTGAGCTTGCGCTCCCCTGAGGAATTTTCCATGCTTTAATTTTATAAACTAAACCCTCACTAGAAAAGAAAAAAACAGGAGTGTGAGAACTTGCAGTAAAAATTTGAATAACAAAATCTTCTTCTCTAGTTTTAATACTAGATTTCCCTTTTCCACCTCTTTTTTGAGCTTTAATTGACCTAAGTAAATCTCTTTTGATGTAGCCTTTATAAGTAATTGTCACAACAACAGACTCATTCTGTATAGTTTCTTCAATATTATAATTTAAAACATCATTAGTAATTTTTGTTCTTCTAGGAACTTGAAATTTTTCTTTAATATGAAAAAGCTCATCCTTAATGACACCAAGTAATTCTTTTTTTGATTTTAAGATTTTTTCAAGTTTAATAATTAATTCTGATAATTTTTTAATCTCAAGTTCTATTTCATTGATTCCAAGGGCAGTTAATTTTTGAAGTCTTAATTCTAAAATAGCTGAAACTTGACTCTCTGATAAAGTATAAGAATTTTGAGATTTTCTTTTTTCAATTAATTTTATAAGTTTTAAGCTTTTTGAAACTTTCCATTTCTTTTTAATTAAATTATTTTTAGCTTCTTCTGGGTTTTTAGAATTTTTAATAATTTTTATAACTGGATCTAAATTTTCAACAGCTACAGATAAACCCAGTAAGATATGAGCTTTATTAAGTGCTTTCTCTAAATCAAACTTTACTCTTTTAGTAACAAGAGTTTCTCTAAATTCTACAAATTCTTTAATAAAATCTTTTAAACCTAAAATTTTTGGTTTTTTATTTACTATAGCTAAAGTATTAAAACCAAAAGAAGTTTCGATTGATGTGAATTTATATAATTGTCTTTTAATAGTTTCAGGCTCAATATTTCTTCTTAGATCAATAACAACCCTAATACCATCGCGGTTGGATTCATCTCTTATATCACTTATACCTTCAATTTTTTTATCTCTTGCTAATTGTCCAATTCTTTCATTTAAATTTGATTTATTAACTTGATAAGGAACTGATTTAATAACTAATCTATTTCTTCCATTTTTTAGAGTTTCTTCATCTATTTCACCTCTGATTTTAAAAGAACCTCTACCCTTTGTATATCCATCTTTAATAATATCTTTACCTATGATAATTCCTCCAGTAGGAAAATCTGGACCAGGTACATGTTTCATTAATTGAGAAACAGTTATATCTCTATTATCAATAAATGCCACAGTAGCATTTATTACTTCACCAAGATTGTGAGGAGGTATACTTGTTGCCATACCAACCGCAATACCACCAGCTCCATTAATTAATAAATTTGGAAATTGACTAGGTAAAACAGATGGCTCTTTTTCTGTTTCGTCGTAATTGTTTTTAAAATCAACAGTATTTTTTTCAATATCATCAATTAAAAATTGAGTAACTTTAGATAAACGAGTTTCAGTATATCTCATTGCTGCAGCTGGATCACCATCAATAGATCCAAAATTTCCTTGTCCATCAATAAGAGGTAAGCTCATTGAAAAATCTTGAACAAGTCTTACTAAAGCATCGTAAACAGCTTGATCTCCATGTGGGTGATATTTACCAATAACATCTCCTACTACTCTTGCAGATTTTCTAAATTGTTTACTCCAATCAAAACCACCTTTGTACATAGCAAAAATTATTCTTCTGTGAACTGGTTTAAGTCCATCTCTAACATCAGGCAAAGCTCTACTTATGATAACACTCATAGCATAAGACAAATACGAAGAGCTCATCTCATTGTGTAAAAATATAGATTTGTTTATCGGTTTTGCTATTTGAAGATCTGGCATAATGATTTAGAAAGGAATTTCGTCATCTAAGTCATTAGTTTGAACATCGCCAGAATCGTCAGGCAAAGAACTTTTGCTTTCTTTAGATTGATCAAAATTTTCAGTTGAAGAATTTTTTCCACCAAGCATAGTTAAAGTTGAGTTGTATCCTTGAAGTAAAATTTCGGTTGAATATTTGTCTTGACCTGATTGTTCATCTTTCCATTTTCGCGTTGAAAGCTGCCCTTCTAAATAAACTTGAGAACCTTTTTTTAAGTATTGTTTTATTACATTAACTAAACCTTCATTGAAAACTACAACTCTATGCCATTCAGTTTTTTCCTTTTTTTCTCCAGTATTTTTATCTTTCCAGGTATTGCTAGTAGCAAGGCTAAGTCTTGCAACGCTTTTGCCATTAACCATTT
>NZIO01000024.1 GCA_002689925.1 Candidatus Pelagibacter sp. | reverse complement strand
CTCCAGTCACCTATTGTTGGTTTTGGCATAAAAGTAATAAACATATTATTTTTTTTAGCTATTTCTTTTAAAAGAATTCTAAGAAAAACTAATCTATCAGCCATCTCTAAGAGATTAGTGTAATGAAAATCTAGTTCAAATTGAGAGTAAGCACCTTCAGCAACAACATCGTGTATCATCCAACCTAGGTCATTTAAAATGTCCATCAACTCTTTTAAAAAATGCATTGAGTCTAATGTGTGTTCCACATCGTAACCAAAAGCTTGTCGTCTAGGTCTAATTCCTTTTGCTGGATCATTATCAATAGCTTTGACAGGTTTTCCATTTTCATCATATTTCATGGCAATAAATTCTGGCTCTATACCAGCCATTCCTATATAACCAAGGTCTTGTGCTTTTTGCATAGCTCTTTTCAAAGCTTGTCGAGGACAAACATTATAAGGTTTGTCTTCCCAAAAAAGATCAGCAAATATTATTGCAGTAGTTTTGTCCCAAGGACAGATATAAACTGAGTCTAAATCAGGTAACATTACTTGATCAGAATCTGCTGGTGTAAGCTCTGGTACAAAAGAAATAGAGTGAACAGCAAATTGAGGTCCTTTTCCTAAACACAAAGGTTCAAAATCGCTCATTGGAACAGGTTTTGATTTTGGAATACCATGTAGGTCAATCCAGCTTGATAAAATATATTTTACTCCAGCACTTTTTAGCTTTTTATAAACAGAAGGTAATTTTTTTCTATTACGCTCAACAGCATCTTTAAAGTTTTCATAATAAATTTTTTCTAGTTTACTCATGCTAATTTCCTTTTTTTTTCATTATTTTGGCATGTCTTCAGGGTCAATGCCAGGCACAAAAGTAATACCTGCTTTTTGCTTCCAATCATGAGGGTAAGCAGCATAAAAAATCACACATTTTTCATCACATTCGTAAGCAATATGATTATCTTTAGGGATATAAAGAACATCACCAGGATTACAAATATATGACTCTCCATCACAAGTCAGACGAAAAGTTCCCTCCATACAGTAAATGATTTCATCACAAGTTAAGTCCCATGGTATGGATGCTTTATTTAAAAAATTTAAACCCCCACACATAGTGTTACTAACCTTGCTAGTTACAAATGGCTTAATATAACTCTTCCCAGGTTCAAGTGTGTGAAGCCTATGTTCAATATCTTTAAACTTATATAATTGTGGTTTTTTAGACATCTTTGTTTCCTTTCTATTTTATACTTTTATTGGTTCGTTTAATTCTACTTTGTACCCATCTGGATCTTCACAGAAAGCAATTACTCTGGTCCCATGTTTCATTGGCCCAGGTGCTCTTGTAATTTTTATACCTAGTTTAGAAAGATCATCACAGGCTTTGTAAACGTCTTGGGTTTCTATACAAACATGACCCCAGCCATTACCTTTGTCATAATTTTCTTTTTGATCCCAATTATGAGTAAGTTCTAAACAAGGAGATTCTGTTTCAAGACCATAGCCTATAAAGGCATTAGTGAATCTACCATCTGGATAATCAGTTTTTCTTAAAATTTTCATTCCTAAAGTTTTGCAATAAAAATTAAAAGATGCTTCTAAGTTTCTTACTCTAATCATTGTGTGTGCTAATCTATATCCTTTTTTATTTATATCTTTTGACATTCCTATTTCCTTTCATGTTTTTTTTTGATTTAATCATAAGTGTAGTTATAAGTTTTTGAAATTGACTCACACTTTTTTCCCAATATGGAGATAAAAGACCTCCTTTTTCAGAAACTGGTGAAGCTCTACCTTTTTGTAATCTTTCACAGATCTCATGATCTTCTTTATGAACACTCCACCAAATTTTTTTTTGAACATTTATTTCTTCATCAGTAATATTATGGCCTTCAGTAATATAGATTATTCTTTTTTGGCTAGTCAATCCAGGTGCAATTGGGATATTTAAATAAACACCTATTTGATTAGGAAAATAACTACCTATGATAAAATTAGGAAACAAAGATAAATAGCGTGAACTAACAGATAGTGTACTTTTATCTTTATTTTCTTCTTTAACATCAACTCCGCTGCCTAAACATTTCCCATCTACAATAGTATAATGATCTTTAAGAGGTTGTTTGGTAGTTGTTCGGTGAACAAATTGAACATGATAAGGTTCAATAAAATTTTCTATTAGAAATTTCCAATTTGAATTTATTATACCAAAATCTAAAGTTGCAACATGTTTTATCTTTTCTAGATTAAAATCTTTAAATTTTTGTATTATAGGCTTTGCATATTTTTCAAATTTGTCTGCCTTTCCATTTATATTAATAAAAATCCAATCATGCCAAATAAAAATACGAATTGGTTTAAGTCCATGATCTAAGTAATTAAAACCTTTGGGAATATGCTGGTTTGTTCCACTAAAGTGTGGTGTTGCTCTTAATTTTCCATCAAGGTCATATGTCCAAGAATGATAAGGACACTGAATAATTTTTCCTACATTTTTTTTTTCATCTACTAACTTAAGGCAGCGATGGCTACACACATTATGAAAAGCGGTAATTTCATCTTTTTTATTTTTTATAAGAAGTATTGGTTTATCAGCAATTGTGATTGGTATCGCATCTCCAGCTTTTAAGAATTCATGAACAAATCCTACGAAAGTCCATCCATCAGATAAAACAGTATTACTTTCTATATTCCAAAATTCTTGATCAGTATAAGCCTTAGCTGGTAATCCATGTATTGAATTTTTAATTTTGCCCATCTTAATTTCTTTGTTTAATATTTAATCAAATCTAATTGCGATTTTTAGAATAATCAATAAAATATAGTCTAGATAAACATTGATATAATTGTATAGAATGAATTTTGATAAGAAAAAAATAAAAGAATATAGAGGGTATAATAAAGTATTAAAGCCAAAAAGTGATAATTTAATATCACAAACTAACTTTGGAACTCCTTGTGGAGAATATCTTAGACGTTACTGGCATCCTGTTTCTCTTACGTCTGATGTTAGTGAAACTCCAAAAGAAATTCGTATACTTGGTGAAGATTTAGTTATTTTTAAAACTAAAAAAAATGATATTGGTTTAGTCCACAAACATTGCCCTCACAGAAGAGCTTCTTTAGTATATGGAAAAACTGAAGACAAAGGTATTCGATGTTGTTATCACGGATGGTTATTTTCAACTGATGGTGAAATTCTTGAAACTCCTGGAGAAAATCCAGATTCAAAACCTGCAGCAAAACTAAGAAAGACTTTTAAGCTTGGGGCTTATCCAGTAATTGAATTTAATGGATTAATTTTTGCTTACATGGGTCCTATTGAAAAAGTTCCAGAATTTCCAAACTATGATTCTTTTCAAATACCTGGAAATACTACAAGACCTTATCGTATAGAATATAATTGTAATTGGATACAAGTTCTTGATGCTATAATGGATCCAGTACATACTTCTTTTTTACATGGCCAAAGCTCAGGAATACAATTTTCTAAAGGTTTTGCTGAAGTTGGTGAAATAGAATTTTTTGAAAGAGGAGTTCAATATCTTGGGTGTAACACAAGGCGTATAAATGATCATGTTTGGGTGAGGGTAAATGAATTAATTTTACCAAACTTTACTCAAGCTGGATCTGCTTTTGCTGCAGATGGTACTAAGACTCGTTATTTTGGTAGAAGTTCCTTTACACGTTGGGTTGTGCCAATTGATGACACTCATTGTGTTGCATTAGCTTGGGGAAATTTTGGAGAAAGAGGTGATCCAATAGAATATAATAACAAAGAAGGATGTGAAAAAATTGAAGCGGGTGAAATTATAAATAGAACCCAAGAAGAAAAACAAAAAAGTCCAGGTGATGCTGAAGCGGTAGAAGGTATGAGTTCTATTAGCGCTCATAAAGAAGAGCATTTAATGCCGACAGACCAAGGAATTATGATTTATAGACGTCGAATTAGAAAGCTAATTAAAAATTTAGAAACAGGCTCTGAACCACCTCAGCCACAACAAAAAAAAGGAGAAGTAATAAAAACAAATGGTCAAGACACTGTATTAAGAGTACCAAAAAGAAATATTGATGATCGTAAGTTTATTAAATCAATTGGATCAGCTGTTATGAAAGTTCAGTTTGATTTAGAAAATATACCTCTTAAAGAACGAGATAATAATATTATTCATAAACTATCTGAAATGGAAAAAACTGGTGCATTTTGAAAAATAAAAAAAAAATTAAGATTCATATTAAAAATAATCATTGGGCTCCTGGTTCTTTTCCAAGTGATGCTGAGGGTGAAAAAAATTTTACAATAACAAAAGAACATTTAGACAAAGCGTTAAAACAATTTCCAGAAATAAAGAAAAAAATACAGATCTTTATTGATTGGGATGAAGATAATTTTAAAACTTCAATGACTGATTCTGATGTTTTATTGGCATGGAATTTTTCTACAAAAAATCTCAAAAAAATTGCGCCAAATCTAAAATGGATTCATCTTATTTCAGCAGGTGTAGAACATTTGTTTCCTTTAGATTGGATGTTCGATGGTTTAATTTTGACTAATAGCAGTGGAGTGCACGCTAAAAATGCTGGGGAATATGGATTAATGAGTATTTTAATGCTTCAAAGGCATATGACTAAAATTATTACTAATCAAAAAGATAAAAAGTTTGTTTCATTATTTAGTAATCCTATTAAAGGAAAAACGCTAGTATTAGTTGGGACTGGTTCTCTTGGCGCTTCAATGGCTAAACTCATGGCTCCTTTGGGTGTTAATATAATTGGAGTTAACAAAAGAGGACGAAAAGTTGATGGATGTTCAAAAATTATTACTATTGATAAAATTGATAGTGTTTTAGCTGATGCAGATTTTTTATATCTAGCTGTACCTGGTACACCTGAAACTAAAAATTTAATTAATCGTGAAAGACTTAATAAGCTTAAGTCTACTTGTGGGATTGTAAATATAGGAAGACAGTCAGTTATGGATTATGACGTTTTATGTGAAAAACTCAAAAAAAATGAGATTGCAGGCGCAATACTTGATGTATTTACTCCCGAACCAATAAAAAAAGATTCAAAGCTTTGGGATACTCCTAATTTAATCATCACACCACATATATCGTCTGATGAACTGAATAATTATATTGAATTGACACTTAATATATTTGTAAAAAATCTAAAACTTTTTTTGGAAAAAAAGGAGCTTAATAATAAAGTTGATAAAAAACTTGGATATTAAGAATTTTTTTATATATGTTTAATTTTTTCAGGTAGGATACCCTTAGGTTTATATCTCATAACTAATAGTAGAGCTATTCCCATTACTAATAACCTAAAATAAGGTATACTATTTATTAAATGTAATCGTAAAGCATTTGTTTCTTCTAGACCACTTGTAAATAAATTAATTAAATATAATGCAGCTGGCGCAGCTTCAATCCATAAAAACCAAACAGCAAAACCTCCCAAGATTGCACCAAAATTATTTCCACTACCTCCTACTATTACCATAACCCAGATTAAAAAAGTATAACGCATGGGTCTATAACTACCCGGTGTAAATAAACCATCATAAGTAACCATCATTGCTCCAGCAATTCCTACTACAGCTGAACCAAGCACAAAAATTAAAAGATGTTGTTTAACTACATTTTTACCCATAGCATTCGCAGCTTCATCGTTATCTCGAATAGCTCGCATCATTCTTCCCCAGGGGGAATAAAGAGCTTTTTGGGTTATAATTAATAAAATTATTACTACAATTGTAAAAAGTCCTGCATAACATAACTTAACAAAAACTGTTGATCCATCAATTACCAATTGTTTTAATAACTGCTCTCTTTCTAAAATATTAGTAACTAAATTTAAACTTCCCTGATTAAATTTTTCAACTAAATTAATAAACCATTGCTTAGTTTGAAGATCAATTTCGTAAGGAACGGGCCTTTTTAATCCAATAACATTTTTTACTCCTCTAGATAACCAATCTTCATGTTTAATTACAGCAATTACAATTTCTGAAATGAGTAGCGTTGCTATTGCTAAATAATCTGCTCGAAGTCCTAAAGCAATTTTACCTATCACATAAGCTAAACCCCCAGCAAAAAAAGCTCCGACTATCCAAGAAAATATAATTGGCAATCCCATGCCTCCTAAAAATCCAGTTGTTGCAGGATTGACTGATTCTATTAAATGAGTTGCTGGGCCAGATATTAATCTTAAAAAAATTAAACCAACTATAATTATAAATGCAATTATATAATTTCTTTTTCTGAATTTTTGGTATTTTTTAATAATAAAACGAATACTAAAAACCATGAAAACAATCATTAACAAACATATGAGCATTTGTATTCCACCAACTTGCCAAGCTTCTTTAACTGGTGGAACTGATATCAAAACTGCTGCAAGGCCACCTAAAGCTGTGTATCCCATAATTCCAAAATTAATTAACCCTGCATATCCCCATTGAATATTAGCTCCAATTGTCATTACTGCTGAAATTAAACAAAAACATAAAATTGATAAAGCTATGCTCCAAGACTGCAACAAACCTACTAGTATTATAAGTCCTAGCATTATTGCATAAGCACTAATAACATCTGTATATTGTTTCATATTACTTTACCTTTAAAAATACCCGAAGGTCTAAATAATAGAACTACAACTAAAATAGAAAATGAAACTGCAAATTTATAATCTGTTGACAGTAATTGTAATAAACCATCAGGCTCTAAACTTTCTGGAAGAATATATACAAAAAACTTTTTATACGCATAAGTTACAAGTATTTCGGAAAAAGCAATAACATATCCACCAAGAAAAGCTCCAAAGGGATTTCCAATGCCTCCGACAATTGCTGCAGCAAATATTGGAAGCATATTGTTAAAATAAGTAAATGGTTTAAAACTTTTATCTAAACCATAAAGAGTTCCTCCAATTGTTGCTAAAATAGCTGCAATTACCCAAGTAATCATAACTACTTTTTTAGGATCTATGCCAGATAAAAGTGCTAAATCTTCGTTATCTGAATAAGCACGCATACTTTTTCCAGTTTTTGTTTTATTTAAAAACCAAAATAAAGTTGAAACAACAATAATTGTAACTAGTAAAGTAATTACCTGCGTTGATTTAATCGTCAATCCTTCATTCAAACCTGTTATTTCTTTAAATTCATTTGCTTTTAAAATAAATTTTTCTCCATCAAAAAAGCGTCTATCAAAAGGTCCAATAATTATTCTAACAATTGCTTGTGTTACAAACATTGTGCCAATACTTACCATCGCAAGCATAACGGGTGGACTTTTTTTTGTACGATAATAACTAAAAATTAATTTATCCTTAACAAGGACATATAATATTGTAATTGCAACGGCAAAAGGTATAGCAAGTAATGCAGTGGGAAGAAAACCTAAATTAATTCCAAAAGATTGAAAATACCATGTAAATAAAATTGTGCACATGGTACCAAATGACATTAGATCTCCTGCTGTAAAATATGCAAATCGTAAAATCCCATAAATTAAAGAAACAAAAATAGCTCCTAAAGCTAATTGAGATCCATAAGATAAAGCAGGTACAAAAATATAATTTAAAAGTAAAACTATAGAATTTATAAAATCCATATTAACCTCCTAAAAAAGAGCTTCTTACTCTTGAATCATTTAATAATTCTTTTCCTGTTCCAGAGTATTTATTCTCTCCTGTAACTAATATGTATCCCCTGTCTGATATGCTAAGCGCTTGTTTAGCATTTTGTTCAACCATCAAAATAGCAACATTTTTTTTTTTTACTTTCAAAATATGATCAAATAACTCATCCATAACAATTGGAGAAACTCCAGCCGTTGGTTCATCTAACATTAAAACAGATGGTTTTGTCATTAATGCTCTTCCTAATGCCACTTGTTGTCTTTGTCCTCCAGATAACTCACCAACTAACTGAGATTTTTTTTCTCTTAAAATAGGAAATAATTCATAAATTTCACTAATAATTTCTTGGAAATTTTCGTCTCTTAAAAAAGCTCCCATTTCTAGATTTTCCTCAACACTTAATCCAGCAAATACATTTTTAGATTGTGGTACAAATGATATTCCTTTTTTAACTCTATCTTGTGGGTTTAAATTTGAAATATCTATTCCATCAATAATAACTTTCCCTGATTTAAGATTTAATAATCCCAACATAGCTTTCATAGCTGTAGATTTGCCAGCTCCATTCGGACCAAGTATAGAAACTATTTCACCTTGATTAACATTTACGGAACAAGAAGAAATTATATCGGGACCACCTCCATAACCTCCTGTCATTTTTATTCCTTCAAAAAATGCCATTAATTTCCATCCCTTATTTTAGACCCTCTGCCTAAATAACTTTCAATAACTTTCTCATTTTTTTTAACTTTATCGGAGGTACCTTCAAATAAGACAGAACCTTCAGCCATTACAATTACAGGATTGCATAATCGACTAATAAAATCCATATCATGTTCAATCATACAAAATGTATATCCCTGTTCCTTATTTAGCCTTAATATTGCAGTACCAATATCTTTTAAAAGTGTTCTGTTAACCCCAGCACCAACTTCATCCAATAAAACCAATTTTGCATTAACCATCATAGTTCTTCCGAGCTCTAATAATTTTTTTTGTCCTCCAGATAAATTTCCTGCAAGTTCATTCGAAAGATGTTTTAAATTTAAAAACTCTATCACTTCTAAGGCTTTTTCTTTAACCTTAGCTTCTTCTTTTTTAACCAACTTTGGTTTAAACAAAGCATTTATCAATAATTCTCCAGATTGATCACCTGGTACCATCATCAAATTTTCTAAAACTGTAAGATTTGTAAATTCATGAGCTATTTGAAAAGTTCTTAATAAACCTTTTGAAAAAAGTTCGTACGAGGGAATGCCAGTGATGTCTTCACCATTAAATAAAACATTTCCATCTGATGGCTTAATATTACCAGAAATTAAATTAAATAAAGTTGATTTACCGGATCCATTTGGTCCTATTACTCCTGTAATTGATCCTTTTTTAATGTTAAGAGAACAATTTGATACAGCAGCAAGACCACCAAAATATTTAGAGACATTATCTACTTGTAAAATATTTTCATTTAGCTGCATGAAAGATTTATACTTTGTTTAGTCTTTTGAGAATACTATTTAATGTTTTTTCTAAAGAATTATAAAATTTAGCTTTTTTAAGTTCTTTAACACCTTGTGCGTTTAAACCTTTAGGTGTTTGAGATTCTTCTACTAAATATTTTAAATCTTTTTTAGAATTAACAACCGAATCTTCAGACAAAGCAACAAAAAGTGAAGTTATATACTTTTGAGCATCATTTCTTTTTACTCCTTTTTTAACCAGCCACACAACTATTGTATTTAATAGCTCATAAAATGGTGCCATCATTCCAGAAACAGACCAAAAATTATTTGATAATTTTTCATTTTTAATTTCAACTGTTGTGCCTAATTGATTAAAAAAATCTCTTACTTTTTTGTTGGGAGGGCATATGGGAACAGGTCCTTTTCTTAAAGAAATTGGAGGTAAAGGAATAGCTCTGACAATCGTTACTTTTGTTTTAATCATTTTTTTAAGCTGAGATAAGTTTATTGTAGAAATAAAACTAATAATAGTCTGATTAGATTTAAATTTTAAATCTTTAATAATTTTTTCTCCAACTATTGGAGTTACTGATAAAAAAACCCATTTACTTTTATTAATTATTTTTTGGTTATCATCATAAATTGTTATTTTTTTACTTTTTCTTTTAAGATTTGCTGAAATTTTATTATTTCGTTTGGAAATAATAATTTCATTTACTTTTAATTTTGATTTTATTATTCCCTCTATTACTGCACTTGTTATTTTGCCTGTTCCAATAAATCCAATCTTCATTATTTTACTTTCTTTTTTTCTTTTTTTAATTTTCTTTTTTCTTTAAATGTTAGCTTGGCTTTTTTCATTATACTAGAATCTTTAAATGATTTACCACTATATCTTTTTGACATTTTTTTCTCCCATCTTGATTATTTTTAAAACACCTTTTGTATTTCTTCGTTGTTTTTTACGTTTCATTTTCTGTTGATAGGTTTTCTTTTTTTTTCTTTTTTTCACAACTAATCATAATCATAAATATCCATTCATTAAAGTTAAAAGTATTGCAGATAAAATAGTTGGATAAACAAGATTTTTTCTAGCCACTAAATATATTGCTATGCTTATAAAAATAATAAAAAGCCTTATCCATAAATCTGCTTCATTTAATATTCCTGCTGGGAATATAACAATTCTTGCTATTAGTGCTGCTAATATTGAATATGCAATGCAATTAAACCATCTAAATATTTTAGAGTTTGAATTAATTTTTTTTGAACTAATTACACCCAAAAATCTGGATAAATAAGTTGCTAAGGATGTAACCAAAATAACTAGAATGATGTTATCAGAAATTTCTATCACTTTACTTCTCCAATAAAAAAAGCAATTGTCCCTGCTATAACACCGCCATATAGGATAGATAACTCAGGAGAAATAAAAAAAAATAAAGGACCAAGAATTATACCCAATATTATAGATAAATTTATTTGTAAACTTTTCATCGCACCTACCATCATGCAAGCAAAATAAACTGGATTAACTATTGCTAAACCTATCATCATATCTTTATTTAAATTATCAGAAACCAAATAACCAACTACTGTAGATGTTATTGCTACTAACCAGGTTCCTGTTCCGATTCCCATCCAAAAATCAATTCTATATTTTTTATCTATAGATTTATATTTGCTTTTCATTATTAACCACGCTGAAACTGCTATGAAATGACATGACAAATAATATTTCCATTTGGGTTGGCTTTTATGAATTAAAAGTGGCATTAGTGATACAGTCATTGGATATAATCTGGCATTCACTAGCCAAACTGCTAAAAAAATATTAATTAATGATGCTCCAATTAAAAAAGATTCTGCCATTACTAAAGATCCTGGTAACGCATAAGTAAAAAGAGTAGAAAATATACTTTGCTCAAGATTAAAACCAATGTCTTTTAATAAAGCTCCAATTGCTATAAAACTAGCACCCAAAGCTATAGCAGGACTATTAATATCTTTTAAAGACTTTAATCCTTTAAAATAGTATTTAGAATTTATCATTAACCGCCAAGAAATAATCTTCCAACATCAGGATTTTTTATTAGATCATTGCCACGTCCAGCTATTGCCGTCTGTCCTGATACCAATACATAACCAATATCAGAAAATTCTAATCCTTTTTTGGCATTTTGCTCTACTAAAATTATAGTTTTTTTTTCATTTTGTTGAAGATCTCTTAGAATTTCAAAAACCATATCAATATATCTTGGTTCCAAACCAATAGAGGGTTCATCAATTAATAAAACTGATGGTTTCATCACTAATGCCCTAGATATTTCGAGCAATCTTCTTTCCCCACCTGATAAAACTTTTGCAGGTTGACTTCTTCTATTTCTTAATCTTTCATACTTTTCAAAAATTTTTTCAGCTTCTTGGTAGGAATCTTCTGTATTTTCTTTTATATAACTACCCATTAATAAATTTTCTTCTACAGTCATATCTGGAAATACTGAATTATCTTGTAAAATATAAGCTATTCCACATGATTTTAATTTTTCTGCAGGTGTTAATTTTGTAATTACTTTTCCTTCAATTTCAATTTGTCCAGAAAAAATATTAGTAAATCCATAAATAGAATGAAGGATTGTTGATTTTCCAGCTCCATTAGGACCAATTAAACATAAAGATTGTGCCTTACCTACTGATAAATCAAAATCATGAAGTATTTCCATTTTTCCATAACCTGCTGATAGTTTTTTGATAGTTACATGGCTATCACCAGAAACTAATTCTTTTAGTTCTTTTGGGCCTGGTGCTTTTCCTAAAACTTCATATTGATCTGACATTATTGTGCTCCTAAATAAGCATCTAAAACTCGTTTATCTTTTCTAATTTCATCGGGCGTTCCATTTGCTAGCATTTCGCCATGGGCTAAACAAAATACTTTTTGTGCCAAATTCATTATTACTTTCATGTTATGTTCTATAACTAGAAGAGTAATTCCATAATCTTTATTCACTTTAATTAAACGATCGATAATTCCATTTATTAATGTTGGGTTAATTCCAGCTGTTGGTTCATCTAATAATAGCATTTTTGGCTCGTTCATTAGCGCCATTGCTAATTCTAATAATTTTTGCTGACCAAAAGATAAATCGCCAGCTCTTAATTTTCTTTTTTGATGCAACCCTACAAATTTTAGTAAATTTTCAGCTTTATCAGTTAATTTTTCTGGTATTTTTTCAAATACAGTTAAAATTCCATCATTTTCATGCTTATGGCTTATAAGCATATTCTCAATACAATTAAGTTTTCCATAAATTCTTGTTTGTTGAAATGTTCTAAGTAAACCAAGCTTTGCAACAATTGGAACTGGTAATTCAGAAACCTCTTTTCCATTAAATTTAATTGAACCTCTATCTATTGGATACGTTCCTACAATTGAATTAAATAATGTTGTTTTTCCAGATCCGTTGGGCCCAATCAATCCTACAATAGAACCCTTTTCAACTGACATTGAAATATCAACATTAGCTTTGACACCTCCAAAAGATTTGCTTACCTCTCTCACTTCTAATATGGACATTAGTTTAGCTCTACCTGTGCCTTTCGATCTTCTTCATCAATAATTTCTCCAAATTTTTCTGGATATTTTTCTCTCAACCATCCCATTATTCCTTCTGGGAAATAAACTACAATAACAACTATCAAAACTCCTAAAGCAACATATTGCCAGCCTAAAAAATATGTCCAAAAGCCTTCTTTAAATAAATGAAATACTGTTGCTCCAATAACAGGTCCCCATAAAGTTCCCTTTCCTCCAAGTATTGCCATTAAAACCATAAATACTCCAAAAGTTGGTCCTGCAAATGCAATTTCTGTTGGCTCAATATATCCATTAATATGTCCCATTAGACCTCCAGCAAGGCCAACAAAAAATGCTGAAACCATCCAGCCAATAATCTTATATCTCATAGTATAAATTCCCATGGCTTCTGCTTTATCTTCATTGTCTCTTATTGCATTTAGTACTAGTCCAAATCTTGTGCTGTATGCCCACTTTAAAAAAAGGAAAGTAATTACTGCTAAGGCAAAACTTAAGTAATATAAAAATTGAGAAGATAGTTCATTTGTCCCAAATCCTTTCGGCCAAACAGGAACGGTCATTCCTTGTCCTGCTCCAATTATTTCTATTCCACCAGCGATTTCACCAGCTGCAATTCCTAATGCTAATGTACATATTGCAAAGTAATGACCTCTTAAACCTAAAATTCCATAACCAATTATTCCAGCAATTATCATTGGAATTATACCTGCTAATATTAAACCTGCACCAAAGCCCTGAAAGAATTGTGGGATAGTATGAACAAAAGTTTTTTCCCCTCCTGCATCTGTCCATTCAGCTAGTGAAAAAAACATTGCAATTTGTGTACTTGATGCAACATACATTCCAACACCAAAGAATAAAATATTACCAAATGTGTTATAACCCATCTGTCCACCTTGAACATCCCAAGTCATAGCCAAAACAATTAATATATAAAGAAATGACAACTGAAGTTTGTATGAAGGAAATACAAAAGCTCCTACTAAACCAAATATTAATAATCCAGTATATAATAAAGTATTTTTATTCATTATGTTTCCTGTTGTTATTTTAAATACTCTCTTTTTCTTGATAATTTAAATCTTCTATAAACAAGAATTACAACAAGTAACGAAAATACTGCTGCAATTCTAAATTCTGTTCCTAATAAATAATCAGCCCATTCTTCAAATATTCCAAGTCCCATTCCTGATATTGCTACAGCTGGTAAATTTCCAAGTCCAGCAATGATTACAATCATAAAAGATCTAACTGTGTAAGGTAGACCAGTGTAAGGATGAAGAGTAAATGTAATTGCAATACACGCTCCAGCTATGCCGCATAAAGCTGCATTAATTCCAAATGTTGATGCATAAACTTTTTCTGTATCAACACCTAATATTTTTGCTGCTCTTGCATTTTGAGCTGTTGCTCTAATGGCTCTGCCTAATTTTGATTTTTTCATATAAGTTACAAGAATTATTGCTGTAATTATGCAAACAGCTCCTGAAAATATTTTAGCATTAGGTATTGTTACCATATTGTCAAATAACATAGTTGTTCCAAAATTTGACTGTGCAACAACAACATCTGCTCCAAATGCAAAATTCATTAATTGTTGAGCTAAAATACTAATACCAAATGTTGCTAAGATGGAAATAAATAAATCTCTATCAACAACTTTATTAATTACCAATTTATACATTCCAACACCTACAAAATACATAATTATAGGTGATACAATAATACCAAAAGCAGGATGAATTCCTGATAGATACATAAAATAAGCTATGTACCCGCCCATGATTACTAATTCTCCCTGGGCAATATTAATTATATTCATCACCCCCCATTGTAATGCCATTCCATAAGCAATTAATGCAAATAAAATTCCTAAAAGAATTCCATCCATTGACGCTTGAACCATTAACATTGGTACTTGAAAAATTAAAAAATCCATAAAATTTTTTATTTATAAAAAAATGCTCCCTAGTAATAGGGAGCATTTTGTATATTAGAAATTATCTTTTAGACCAAGAAGGAATTGGGTGTATTAATTTAGCTGAAGCCCATTTTGTAGGGGCTACAACTTTATTTTCACACTTGCTTCCATCATCATTACAGATAACTTGAAAAAGAACCATTGGCTTAGAAACGTTTTGACCACCTTCAGCAAATTTTATGTTTCCATAAAAAGTTTGCATATCAGTTGCAGCTAAAGCATCTCTTACTTTTTTAGTATCAAATGAATTTGCTCTTTCAAATGCGTCTTTAAATACTAATAAAGCTGCTGATGACTCTGCTGATTGATAAGGAGGGTCATAATCAAATTTCTTCTGAAAGTCTGCAGCATATTTCATTCCACCACCAAAGTATTTATCTTTATAAGATAATGACTTATGCCACTGAGAAGCACATAGTGCATACTGCGCATTTTTACCATGCTGTTTAGATAATTTAGCAGCATCACAGTGTGTCATAGCTAACATTGGAACATCAACTTTCATTTCAGATATTTGTCTGATTGCTGTTAAGGCACCTTTAGTATGACCAGACACAACTAATACATCTGGCTTTGTTGCTTTAACTTTTGCTAAAGTTGCAGCCATATCATTTAGTTCTTTTGGTAATTTGTCATCAATTATAATTGTAGAACCTGTTCTTTTGGC
Source organism: Candidatus Pelagibacter sp. (assembly GCA_002689925.1). GTDB lineage: Bacteria > Pseudomonadota > Alphaproteobacteria > Pelagibacterales > Pelagibacteraceae. The sequence continues at coordinate 23,958 of NZIO01000024.1, read as the reverse complement.
AGCATCCAAAATACCCAATCTAACATCTTGTGAGAAAGCATCTTGTTCAAAAGCTTGTGCAATCTTAACTGGCTTTCCACCATTTTTTTCAACTGCTAAATCAATAGCTACATCAAGATACAAGTTTGCTGGAGCAAGTACTGCAAATAAATATTTATACCCCTTTGTAAATAATGATCTGGATGCACCATTGGCTTCTACCATAGGAACTTGATATTTTTCTGTTACTGGTGCCATAGCTTTAGTTAAACCTGAGCTGTACGGTCCAAGCATAAACTGAACGCCGTCTTGTTTTATTAATCTTTCTGCAAGTTGAGCAGCTCTTCCTGAATTTGATTCATCGTCGTAATAGATGATTTCAAATTTATATTTTTTTCCACCAACTTTTACTCCTCCCATACTGTTTATTCTCTCAACAGCTAAGTTATAGCCATTTTGAGTATGAACACCATTAGATGAGTATTTACCTGTCAATGATACTGCTGCACCTAAAACTATTTTATCTCCTACAACTTTAGCTAAAGATAAAGTTGAAGCCGAAATTAAAAGTGCTATTGCAGAAACAAATGAGATTATTATATTTCTGATTTTCATTTATATCCTCTCTTTTTTAATTTATTTTCAATAGTTGATTAAACTCTCTTTCAAAAAAAATGACAATAGGAGTTAGCATTAATATTTTTGTGTAAAAACAATAATCAATGCAATAACTATTAAAACACACGCTGAAATTGTATTTATTGTTTTTGGGTTGCCTTTTAACCATAAAACAATTTTTTCTGCTGCTATTGCGTATGACATTAAAGATAAAAAATCTAACAAAATATATGTGAACATTAAAATTAAAAATTGAACGTGATAATTTGAATTAAAATCTAAAAATTGTGGGAAAATAAGTGGAAAAAACATCCATGCTTTAGGACTGGTACCAGCAACTAGAAAACCATCTTTATAAAAAGAAAAAATATTTTTTTTATATTCTTTCCCAGTTTTTATATTTGAGGTTTTTGAATAATATGTATCATAAGCTAAGTAGAATAAATAAAATACCCCTAGCCACTTTAAAGCATTTAGTAGTTCTGGATTATCTAACAAAAGTCCACCTATAAAAAAAACTACTAATATCATTTGGATTATATTTGCACTAATATCACCTAATGCAGTCCATAGACATTTTTTTGCTCCATAGGTTACAGCATGTGACATAATTACAATTCTAGGAGTGCCAGGTGTAATAAATAGAAATAAAATAATTTGAAGAAATAATATATAATTTACTGGAAACATATAATTTAATTACCATATAATATAGAAAGAAAAATGAAAAAAATAGATATTTATACAGGTCCAATGTGTAACTACTGTTCTGCAGCAAAACATCTCTTATCTAAAAAAAATGCAAAATATAATGAAATGGATATTGGCACTGATACAACTAAAATGGATGAAATGTTAAAAAGAACAAATGGGGCTAGAAGTGTTCCTCAAATTTTTATTGGAAATTATTACGTAGGCGGTTACGATCAATTAAAAGCCTTAGAGGTTGAAGGAAAGTTAGATTCTCTCTTAAAAGATTAACTTTTTTTTTTAAAGACTAAACATAAACCATTATTACAATATCTTTTTCCAGTAGGCTTAGGCCCATCTTCAAATAAATGACCATGATGACTACCACAGTTTTTGCAATGATATTCTGTTCTTGGTGATCCAATTAAGTTATCTATTTTAGTTTCAAATACACTTGGTAAAGATTCATAAAAGGAAGGCCATCCTGAACCACTTTCATACTTTGATTGAGAGTTAAATAATGGAGTATCACAATTTACACAATGATAAGTACCTTCTCCTTTTTCTAGGTTTAATTTACTTGAACCAGGAGCTTCTGTTGACTCATTAAATAAAATTGCTTTTTGCTCTTCTGTTAGATTCTTGTTTATAATTTTTTTAACCATCTCATTTGATTATCTCTGGAGCTAAAATTGTTTTAAATTGATAATAATTACAACTTTCAGGAGGATTCACTTGTACTTGATGTAATTTAATTTTTGAAAATCCTATTTCTGTTAACTTATCAGATTGGGTTTTTTCAAACATTTCATAATCATCCTTGTACTCTTTTCTTAGATTTCCCCAAGATGTAAAATTACAATAAGTTAAAACACCATTAGGTTTTAATAATTTGTAAGCTGTTTTTATAAAATTAAATTGATGGATGTGTAACTCTTTTTCATTTATTGGATATGTGTCATATAAAATCCCATCAAATGAATTTTCTTCAAATTTATTTATTACTTCTTGCCATAGCCCTTGGTATCCAAACACTTTAACTTTTGATAGTTTTGAAAAATCTTGAAGCTTTTTAAAAACATCTTGATTTGCTTCTATAATATGATGTTCTGTTATGGCATTTTGTTGAATGAAAGATGATGCAATACCGAGTCCAAAACCTACCTCTAAAACTTTACCCCCTTTTAAACATGCGGTGTCAGCTAATTTTTTCATATATGGCTTTTCCCAAGATTCCATAACTGGATTTCCAAATATTACTAAACTATCATTGCCATTATCAAAATCTGCTTCAGCATTAGACCAGCTATCAGTTTTATTCCCTTTGGGTACGTGGCTTTTTATTTTCATAGATAAAACTATAACAAAATATTTATATTTTAAAAATTATATATTCTAGTTTATTAATCTTATTGGGCTTCCATCTATATAGGCTTGTAGATTTTCTTCAATCTGGGTATAAAAAAGTGAATAATTTTCAACAGTAACATATCCAACATGTGGCAGTATAAAAGCATTAGGAAGAAATCTTAATTTGTGACCTTGTGATAGTGGCTCTTCGTTATAAACGTCTAAACCAACTCCAGCTATAGTATTAGATTCTAATGCATTTATTAAGTCCACTTCATTAATAATAGGGCCACGCGATGTATTAATTAAAAAAGCAGTTTTTTTCATTTCTTTAAATTCTTTTTTTGTAAACAAATCTTTATACCTTTTCCCGTATACAACATGTAATGAAATAAAATCTGAATTTTTTATTAAATCAGATTTTGTCATAGATAGAATTCCTAATTCTTTTGTTGTTTCAAGGCTTAAATTTTCACTCCAAGCAACAACTTGCATGCCAAAAGCTTTACCAACTTTTGCTACTTGTTTTCCAATCTTTCCTAATCCAATAATACCCAAAATTTTTCCCTTAAGTTCTACTCCTAAAGTTGTTTGCCAATAACCTTGGAACATATTGTCAACTTCTTCCTTAATATTTCTTGCTAAACCCATTATTAAAGTCCACGTTAATTCTGCAGCTGGGTTCGAATGAATTTCAGTTCCCGAAACTATGATTTTTTTTTCTTTTACAGATTCCACATCAATAGCTTTGTTTCTCATACCTGTTGTAATTATTAATTTTAATTTATTACATTTAGAAATTAATTCTTGAGAAATTTTTGTTCTCTCTCTCATAATTATAAGTACATTAAAGTCTTTTAAACAATCTATAGCTTCATCCTCGTTTGAAAATGGTTCATTAAAAATTTTAAATTCACATTTATTTTCAAATTTTTCCAATTTCATAAATTTTTTGGAGACATCTTGATAATCATCAAGTATTGCAATTTTAATCATATTTTTTTAATAAATTATTCTTTCTTTAAAATCTTGTTGATATGTAAGGATTTAAATCTAGATTAGTATTTTCTTCATTGATAATTTTTGAAATAATTTTTCCAGTTATTGCTCCTAGAGTCCAGCCTAAATGATGGTGACCAAAAGCATATAAAATATTTTTATATTTTTTTGAAGGTCCAATTACAGGTAGATAATCTGGTAAAGTTGGTCTAAATCCAAGCCACTCATCTTCATGTTCTGGTAAATCAGGAAACAAATACTTTGCATTTCTTACAAGATTTTTAATTCGTCTTTTATTTAATGGATTTTTTAAACCCCCAAATTCTACTGTTCCTACTACTCTCAAACCTTGTTCCATAGGTGTAATTCCAAAACCTCTATTTTGAAAAACTACTGGTCTTTGAAGTAAGTGTTCATATCCTTTAAAATGTACATGATACCCTCTTTCTGTATCTAGCGGAATTTTTTCATTCATTTGATCGGTTAATTGTTTTGAAAATGCACCACATGCAATCACAGCTTTATCGAATGAAAATATTTTTTTATTTGTTTTAATTTGAGGTTTTTCGTTTTCATATTTTATTTCCTCTACATTTTGCTTTTCAAAGATACCTCCTTTTTGAATAAATAATTCAAATAATTTTTCTAATATTTTTTTTGGATTTCTAGCATGTCTTGCTGATGGATAAAAAACACCTGCATCGTATACTTGTCTTATGTTAGGTTCAAGATCATGAATTTCATGTTTGTTTAAAAGTTTTTGTTCTACCCCAAGCTCTTTCCTTAAATTAATTTCTAATTCTCTACTTTTTAAATTTTGATTATTCCAAAAGTACATTATTCCTTTTTTTTCTACTAAGTTTGAAATATCAATCTCTTCAAATAATTCATCATAAGCTGGCAAAGCTAAATCAAGAATTTGATGCATGTATTTAGCTGTATGCTTCATTTTTTTATTGGTACAATTCTTTATAAATTTAATAATCCATGGAATCATCTTAGGTACATAATTCCATTTTAATGCTAAAGGACCATTAGAACTTAACAGCATGGCTGGAACATCAACTAATATATCAGGTCTATTAATTGGTACTGAAGCATATGGAGAAAAATGACCCGCATTTCCATATGACGCTGAATTTCCAGGTTCAGAACGATCTAGAAGAGTTACTTTAAATCCTTTTTTAATAAGACAAAGAGAAATACAAACCCCTTGGATACCTGCGCCTATAACGCCTACAGAAAATTTCTTTTTTGAGAGCATTCAAATATTATATAGAGATTTAAATATATTTATCGCGACAATTTATACAGCTTCTTCGGTTACTCCTGCTGGGTTAGCATTAAGTTGTGCGGCAGCTTTTTCTTTTTTCTCAGGTCTTTGAGTAATTTCTTCTATAGCTATATCTTCATCTGAATAATTTTTTTCATTACCAGTTCTTTTGATATAACCTTCAATATCGGATCCTTCTTCTGCTTTTAAAGAATTTCTAAAAAATATATCACCTTTTATAATTGCACTTTTGCCTAATATAATTGTATCAGCAATAATTTTGCCCTCTACATGTCCATTAACTTCTAGTTTACTTACTTCAAGATTTCCTCTTATAGAACCTGTTTCTTCTACAGTCATTTCATTGACGTACACATTGCCATTTATCAGCCCAGCAACATCTATGGCGCCCTCAGTTCTTATGTCACCTTCTATTTGAAAAGTTTCTCCAACGTATGAACGCCCACTATAATTTAATGTTTTAGATTCTTTGCTTTTTAAATTTTTAAACATTGAGTTAATTAAAGCATAAAAACTTTGATTTAAAAAGAAATTTTAATTAAATAAACACAACTTTTGGTTGAATAAATTTTTACTTTAATATTTTTTATGATATGTCACTTTTATTAATATGGCAGCCCATTGCTATCCCAAGCCCAAACATAGTAGCTAGCATAGCTGAACCACCATAAGACATAATAGGTAATGGCGCCCCTACTATAGGAAGTAACCCAAGAACCATAGACATATTTACTGCAATACATATAAAAAGCATTGAGGCAAAGCCATAAGTATAAATTTTAGCAAAATTACTCTTAGAATCTCTTCCAATATTAATTAATAAGTAAATTAAAAGCACATAAAGTAAAAGTAGAATAGAGGAACCCACAAAACCAAACTCTTCTGAGTATAATGTAAAAATAAAATCAGTATGCTTTTCTGGAAGATAACCTAAATAACTTTGTGTTCCCTGTAAAAAACCTTTTCCAAATATTCCACCAGATCCAACAGCTATTTTTGATTGAATTATTTGATAACCAGCACCTAAGGGATCAAGATCTGGATTTAAAAATGTCAAGACTCTTAATTTTTGATATGGTTTCAAAAATGCAATTGCAAAAGGTAACGATGCTATAAAAATAAATCCTGTATAAACAAAATATTTTATCTTTAAACCAGTAATCCATAAGACCATTATTCCACTAGAAGCAATTAATAAAGCTGTACCCAAATCAGGTTGAGCAATAACTAAAAATATTGGTATTAATATAGCTAACAAGGGTTGATATAAATATTTAACCTTATTTATATCTTCATTTCTACTCAATCTATTATAGTATCTGGCTAAGAATAAAATTACCCCTACCTTCATCAATTCAGAGGGTTGTAAATTAATTATAAGCAAATTAATCCATCTTTTTGATCCAGATGCTGTTACTCCAAAAACATCAACTCCAATTAATAAAAATAAAATTACAAAATAAATAAAATATGCATATTTGTACCAAAAATTAGGTTTAAATAAACTTATAAAAATAAAGAATGTAAAAAAAGTTGTTAAACGATATAAATGACTTATTGTATGATATCCCCAATTACCTTTATCAGTTGAATACATTGATGCAACGCTTATTGCCCCAATAAGAACTACTACTAAAATAAATTTTAAATTAAAAGATAATAACTTGTCTTTTAAAGACATGCTATTTGTGGAAAATCCTCTATTATACATATTATATTTCTTTGATTGATTGAGTTTTATAAAGTTGTCTATCTTTGTGTCTATCTATAAGAACCTTAACAATTTTTTTTGCTATAGGTGCAGCAATTGAACTACCAGATCCTCCATGTTCAATAACAATAGAAATTGCATAATTTGGATCTTTATAAGGTGCAAAAGCTGTAAATAATGCATGATCCCTATCTTTATATGGGCGGTCTTTATTCTTAAGTTTTTTTTCTCTTTGTTCGTCAGTAAAAATTTTAACCTGAGCAGTTCCTGTTTTACCTGCAAAAATATATTCTTTTTTTGAGTGTCTTGAAGAATATGCTGTTCCCATAACTTCATTAGTTGCTCCAAATAACGCTTCATTAACAAATTTTATATTTTCTTGATTTCTAAACAAAGTTACTATTTTATCTTGTGTGTCTATAAAATCTAAAGATTGTATATTTTGAAGGCCTTTTTCTTGAGTACTTTGATTTTTGTTTTTTGATAAAACATTATTTTTTTCCCATATTGAAATTTGTTCTTTTAAATTTCCAGTTTCATTTGTAGCTATTATTTTTGGCTCAATTTTAAACCCACCATTTGCTAATTGAGCTTGCATTAAACAAAGTTGTAATGGTGTGGTTTGAATATATCCTTGACCGATACCAGTGATAAGTGTTTCTCCCAATAACCAACTCTGACCAAGTTCTTTTCTTTTCCATATTGTAGAGGGAACAATGCCTTTTTTTTCTTCGACTAACGAATTAAGTATGTTTTGACCTAAACCAAATTTTTTTGCAGTAATAGACAAACGGTCAACACCCAATCTTCTAGCAATCTCATAAAAATAAATATCACAAGATTGTTTAATAGCGTTTCTTAAACCAACAAAGCCATGTCCTTTCTTTTTCCAGCAATGATAAGTATGTCCATGGAGTTCTACACTACCCTTGCATTGAACAACTAATTTAGGACTAATAACATCATTTTCTAAAGCAGACAAAGCAACAAGTGGTTTAATAACTGATCCGGGTGAATATAAACCTGAAATTGATTTGTTTATTAGTGGTTTTTTTTCATTTTGTAATAACGAGTTCCATTCGTTATTTGAAATTCCATGAACAAATGAATTAGGGTTAAAACTTGGAGAGGACACCATAGCTATGACTTCACCAGTGTAAATATCCATCACACAAACAGAGCCACTTTTATCTTTTATTAAATCATAAATAAAATTTTGAATTTCTGAGTCGAAAGTAGTTTTAAAACTTCTTCCAAATTTACCTTCAACTATTTTTATTTCTTTGACTCTTTTTCCAAAAGCATTAACTTCATATCTTTGAAATCCTGGTTTTCCTATAAGCTTAAAATTAAGTGCTTTTTCTAAACCAACTTTGCCAATTTTTAATCCTGGCACATAGAGTTCTCTTAAATCTTTACTTGATATTAATTCATTATTACTTACAGGAGCAACATATCCTATAACATGTGAAAATGATTCATTTTGAGTGTATTCTCTAGCTAAAGAAACTACTGTTTCTATTCCTTGCAATTCATGTAAATAAATATTTAATCTTGAAAACTCAGACCAAGATAAATTATCAGAAATAATTACAGGTTGCCATGGTTTTTGTTTTTTTATTTTTTTTGTTATTTTTTCTATTGATGAATCTGAAAGATTAATCAAATTTTTTAATCTAAAAAAAACTACATTTAAATTTGGCACATCTTCTGGAACCATGTGTAACTGATAAGTTTGAGAATTTTCTGCAATAACATTATCAAAAAAATCTTTAATAATTCCTCTTTGTGGAGCTAATTTCCACTCTCTCAAGCGGTTTCTTTCTGAAAGACTTATATATTTTTTATTTTGAGTAACTTGTAGTGAAAATAGTCTTGATATTATTCCACCAAACACTACTACTTTTGCTATTGATAGAATGAACATTCTTCTATTCAAAAGCTTGGATCTATTCTCTGGGTTTCTATCTTTCATGTTTGTTCAAAAAAATAAAATTATTAAAAATTTCAAATACACACCAACCAATAATATAAATAAACATCGTAGCAATTGAACTTATAAGTAAATTTAAATAATCGACTGATAAATCAGTTAATATTCCAATTGTAATTATATAAATTCCATTTGCAATAAGCACAGATATAGAAAAAGTAATCCAATCAAGTAATAAACTTCTTCTTACAGTTAAATTTCTAATATAAGCAGCTGTAGAAGAAATGATAAGAAATGTGGCTGCGCTTAAACCTAATGGTAAACCAGAAACAACGTCATTAAGAATTCCTGCACAAAAAATAAATCCATAACCCAATATTTGAGGGTCTCTCAAAACCCAATAATAAATAATAATAAAAGAAAAATTAAATGAAAATAGATCAAAAAAAACTAAAGAATTTAATGAACTTAATGAAACATAAAATAAAAGAATTATTGGTGAAAATTTTATTAAAATTTTTAACATATTTCTAAACCTTTTTTATTCATCAAGTATTATGTCAACAAAATACAGTTGATCTATATCTACAAACATAGAAACAGCAAAACCATCTATTTGATTAACAATTTTACCAATTGGCATTCCAGCTTTTATAATCCCATCTTTACCAGAGGTAAAAACTAAATCACTTTCTTGGATTTTACTATTTTTTGGTAAAAAAATTAAATTGGGATTATCTTTTCCTGTGCCAGCTAAAATTGCATTCTCTGCAGAAGGGCTAATCATTATTGGAATTTTACTATTTAAATCGTTAAGTAATAAAACTCTTGATGAAAAAAAATTTGTCTCGACAATAACACCTATAAAATTTGAATTACTAGTTACAGCTAATCCTTTTTTAATATTATGTTTTGTTCCTTTGTTTATCAAAATAGATTTAATAAAAGAACCACCTTTATCTAAAATTACTTTAGCGGTTTTTGTGTTATATTTAGAGGAAATTTTTTGATCTAATACTTCTCTTAAGATATTATTTTCTGCGGTTAGATAGTTCTTTTTTTTTGACTCAGATCTTAAAGCGTATAGTTCATCTTTTATTTCTTTGTTTTCTTTGTATACAAAAAAAATATTTTTTACTAAATCAACAGAGTGAGAAAAAGTTCTGCTTGGTATTGAAGAAATATATGATGCTCTGTATACGCCATCATTTAAAACTTTTTTGACATATACAGTTGGATTTGAATTAATGGAATCTAAGAAAATTACAATAAAAGATAGTACTAATAAAAAAAATAAAGAAAATTTCTGTTTAGCTCCCTTTTGTAAAAAAGCTGATCGTACAGCTATAGCAAAATCATCTCGGTTTGTTTCCATTAAACATTAATACTCTGTCAACATTGTAGAAAAAGTTTGTTCTTGTTCTAACGCTTTTCCAGTTCCAATAGCAACACACGACAATGGATCATCTGCAATTTGAACAGGTAGTCCTGTTTCTTTAGAGATAAGTTTATCTATATTTTTAAGAAGTGCCCCTCCGCCTGTTAATACTAAACCCATATCCACTAAATCTGCTGAAAGTTCTGGTGGAGTATTTTCTAGCGCATCTTTAATACCAGATAGCATTTGACCCAAAATGGGTGACAATGCTTCTGCAGTATCTTCTTCTTTAAGAGTAATTTCTTTAGGAGTGCCTGATCTCACATCTCTACCTTTCATAAGATAAGTATTTCCAGAAGATGAAATTGCAGTTCCAATTTCTTTTTTTATTTTCTCTGCACTAGCTTCTCCTACTAAAAGATTAAATTTTTTTCTCATATAACTTATAATTGCTTGATCCATTGCATCTCCAGCTACTCTTAATGATTTTGAGTACACCACTCCTCCGAGAGACATGACAGCAATTTCTGTCGTTCCTCCACCTATATCAACAACCATTGATCCTGTTGCTTCTTGAATAGGAAGTCCAGCGCCTATTGCTGCTGCTATTGGCTCTTCAATTAGTTGAACTTTTCTTGCACCAGCAGCTAAAGCGGAATCTTGAATTGCTTTTCTTTCTACTGGCGTTGATCCAGTCGGAACACATATTAAGATTCTTGGATTAGCAAATGCTTTTCTTTTATGAACTTTCTTAATAAAGTGTTTAATCATTTCTTCTGTAACTACAAAGTCTGCAATAACACCATCTCTTAATGGTCTAACAGCTGATATATTTCCAGGAGTTCTACCTAACATTGTTTTAGCTTCATCACCTACTGCTAGAACTGCTTTTTTTCCTTTATCTTCTATTATAGCTACTACAGAGGGTTCGTTCAAAACTACTCCTTTACCTTTAACAACTACAAGTGTGTTTGCAGTTCCCAAATCTATTGCCATATCTTGTGACCAATATCTTTTTAATTTATCAAATCCCAGCATATTTATCCTTTCTAGTTGTTGAGCTCTCATAATCATCTGGAGCTGTTTTTTTTCTTTTAATAATCATTTTGTTTAATGCATTTAAATAAGCATTAGCTGATGCAACAAGTGTATCTGTATCAGCTGCTTGACCAACAGTTGTTTTACCTTTTTCTTCAATTCTTACGCTTACAGTTGCTTGAGCGTCAGTACCTTCAGTTACTGCATGCACTTGGTATAGTTGTAACTTTACCTCATGAGGAAATAATTTTTTAATACATTTAAAAATAGCATCTACAGGACCATCTCCTGTTTCAGTTGCTTTTTTTATTTTTCCATAAATTTCAAGTGTCATATCTGCTTTTTGTGGTTCACCAGTTCCAGCAAACACTTTTAAAGATTTCAAATTAATAACACTATCTTCTTTAATTAAACTATCGTCAACCAGAGATGCTATATCATCATCATAGACATGTTTTTTTTTATCAGCTAATACTTTAAATTTTCCAAAAGCAATTTGAATTACATCATCTGTAACTTCTGTATAACCAAGGTCATTTAATTTTTCTTTAAAAGCATGTCTGCCAGAATGTTTCCCCATAACAAGTGAGCTTTGTTTTACTCCAACACTTTCGGGAGTCATTATTTCATAAGTATTTCTATTTTTTAACATTCCATCTTGATGAATACCCGCTTCATGTGCAAAAGCATTTTTTCCAACTATTGCTTTATTAAATTGAACAGGATAGGTGGCACTTGAAACAAGCTTAGAAGCTTTATTAAGTAATTTTGTATTAATATTTGTGTGATATGGCATTAAATCATTTCTAGTTTTCATTGCCATCACTATTTCTTCAAGAGCTGCATTACCTGCTCTTTCTCCAATTCCATTTATAGTACATTCAACTTGTCTTGCTCCAGCAGCTACTCCAGCTAGTGAATTAGCAACAGCAAGACCTAAATCATTATGACAATGAGTGGATAAAATTGCTTTATCTATGTTTGGAACTTTGTTAATTAAATAATTAATAATTTTTGTAAACTCTGATGGTACAGAATATCCTACCGTATCTGGAATATTAACCGTTGTAGCTCCACATTTAATTGCTAGCTCAACTGTTTTACACATAAAATCAATATCTGTTCTAGTTCCATCTTCGCATGACCATTCAACATCATCAGTAAATTTTTTTGCATAAGTTACATGCTCTTTTATTGCATCCAAAACCTCTTCTGGTTTCTTATTTAGTTTATGTTTCATATGCAAAGGGCTAGTTGATATAAAAGTATGTATTCTAAATCTTTCAGCAGATTTTAAAGATTCATTACAAGCATCTATGTCTCTCTTAGTATGTCTTGATAGGCCACAAGGAATCGAAGTTTTTAAAATTTTACTGACTTCGCTAACGGCTTCAAAATCACCTTTAGACGCTGCTGGAAATCCAGCTTCAATTACGTCAATACCAATCTGATCTAATAAATATGCTATGTTAAGTTTTTCTTCAATACTCATAGATGCTCCAGGAGATTGTTCTCCATCTCGCATTGTGGTATCAAAAATGAAAACTCTATTTTTATCTTTGGGCATTATGAAATAATTGTACTCTAATATTAAAAAAAATGAAATATAATTGCAACTTTAAAGCGAATATTTTTAACTAATTTTTATCGCTGTCAATAAGCTTTTTCTTGCCTATCCATGGCATCATATCTCTCAATTTTTGACCAACCTTTTCAATTGAGTGGTTAGATAAATCTTTTCTCATTTGCAAGAAATTTTTTTGGCCATCTTTACATTCGTTCATCCATTCCTTAGTGAATTTTCCAGACTGAATATCTGCTAAAACTTCTTTCATTCTCTTCTTAGTATCACTTGGTACTATTCTTTTCCCTGAAACATACTCCCCATATTCAGCTGTATTTGAAATTGAATAGTTCATATTTGCAATTCCTCCTTCGTAAATTAAATCTACTATTAATTTTACTTCATGAAGACATTCAAAATATGCCATTTCAGGTTCATAACCAGCTTCAACTAAAGTTTCGTATCCATTTTTAATTAATTCTACTAAACCTCCACATAAAACTGTTTGCTCTCCAAATAGATCTGTTTCTACCTCATCTTTAAATGTTGTTTCAATAATTCCTGATTTACCTCCTCCAATGTTTGAAGCATAAGACAAAGCAAGATCTCTCGCCTTACCTGATCCATTTTGATGAATAGCCATAAGACAAGGTACTCCTCCACCTTTTTCAAATTCACTTCTTACTAGATGACCTGGTCCTTTTGGGGCAACCATAAATACATCTAAATCTTTTCTTGCATTAATTAATTTATAATGAATATTTAAACCATGGGCAAAGGCAATACTGGTACCTTGTTTGATTCTTTGTTCAATATGATTTTTATAAATTGTTGCTTGGAGTTCATCTGGAGTTAAAATCATTGCTACTTCTGCCCATTCAGCTGCATCAGATAAATTCATAACTTTAAGTCCTTTAGACTCAGCTTTTTTTTTACTAGCTGAGCCATCTCTTAAAGCAACGACCACCTCTTTAACTCCACTATCTTTTAAGTTTAATGCATGAGCATGTCCTTGGCTACCATAGCCAAAGATTGCAACTTTTTTTGATTTTATTAAATTTACATCAGCATCTTTTTCATAAAACATTTTCATTTTTTTCTCCCTATAAATAATTATTTAAATACTTCAGCACCTCTAGTCATCGCAACTGCTCCAGTTCTTGAGGCACTTACAAGACCAAGAGTTTTTAAATTTTTTGTAACTTTGTCTATTTCTCTTCTTAATGCTGTAATTTGTATTACAACTGACTTACTTGTCTTATCTAATACAACCGCATTAAAACTTTTACAAGCTTTTAAAGCTTTTTTTATTTTTGTTCTATTGGATACTATTTTTAATAATGCCATCTCTTTAAATATTACTTTTTTATCTTCTCTTTTAAAATCAGCAACTTTATGAACTGGTACTAATTTTTTTAATTGTAATTTTATTTGTTCAATTACTCTTGGGGTTCCTGTTGTTACAATTGTAACTCTTGATAGGTTTTGCCTTGAGTCAACTTCAGCTACTGCCAAAGACTCAATATTATAACCTCTTCCAGAAAACAAACCTACAACACGAGCTAAAACACCTGATTCATTATCAACCCAAACTACAATAATATGAGTATCTAATTTTCCTTGTTTGCCGGGTGTACTGTAAGCTGATTTAGATTTTGCCATGTTAAACTAAAGTTTTTCCTTTTCCAGTGATTTTGTTTTCTTCTTGGTCTTTTGGCCCTAAAAGCATTTGATTATGAGGCTTACCAGATGGGATCATGGGAAAACAATTTTCTTGTTGGTCAACCTGACAATCAAAAATCACAGGTTTATTAGTATTAATCATTTCTTTAATTTTTTCATCTAATTCTTGGGGTTTTTTTGCTCTAATGCCAACACATCCGTACGCTTCCGCAAGTTTTACAAAGTCTGGTAGAGCTGCTGAATAACTTTCAGAATAATTTTTATCATGTAATAATTCTTGCCACTGTCTTACCATTCCCATGTATTCATTGTTTAAAATAAATATTTTTATAGGTAAATTGTATTGAACGGCTGTGGACATTTCTTGAATTGTCATTAAAACAGATGCTTCACCTGCTATATCAATAACTAATTTTTCTGGGTGTGCAACTTGAACTCCGACCGCTGCAGGTAATCCATAACCCATAGTTCCTAACCCGCCTGATGTCATCCACCTATTAGGTTTATTAAATTTATAATGTTGTGCAGCCCACATTTGATGTTGTCCTACTTCTGTTGTTATATATGCATCTTTATCTTTTGTTAGTTCATAAAGTCTCTGAACAGCAAACTGCGGTTTAATAATTTCGTCACTATTAATATAATCGAGTGATTTTTTGTTTCTCCATTTTTGAATTTGCTCCCACCATTTTGAAATTTTTTGTTTATTTGATTTTTCTAAGTTTAGTTTTTTTCTTTTTAATGTTTTGATAGTTGAGCTAATAACTTCCGTTACATCACCTACAATAGATAAATCAACTTTTACAATTTTGTTAATTGATGAAGGGTCAATGTCGATATGAACTTTTTTAGATTTTGGAGAAAACTCATCAATTTTTCCTGTAATACGATCGTCAAATCTTGCTCCAATGTTTATCAATAGATCACATTCGTGCATTGCATTATTTGCTTCGTATGTTCCATGCATTCCAAGCATACCTAAAAATTGATTATCATCTCCCGGGTAAGCGCCTAATCCTTGAAGAGTTGATGTTATTGGAAATCCAGTCAAACTTACAAGTTCTCTTAATAGTTCACTAGCTTTGGGTCCTGAATTAATTACTCCACCACCAGTATAAAAAACTGGTTTGGATGCCTTGCTCATTAGATTTATCAGATCATCAACATTTTTTTGACTGAAATTATTTTTTAATTTACCATTGCTTTTTATTTCTTTTTTTGGTGTAGAATATTTGGTTTTCGCAAACTGAATATCTTTTGGAATATCAACTAAGACCGGGCCTGGTCTTCCAGTAGTTGCAACTTCAAAAGCTTCGTGCATTATTTTTGGAAGATCTTTTACATCTTTTACTAGCCAATTATGTTTAGTACATGGTCTTGTAATTCCTGTAGTATCACATTCTTGAAAAGCGTCAGTGCCTATTAAATGTGTTGGAACTTGGCCTGATATACATACGATTGGAACTGAGTCCATGTAAGCATCTGTTAATGCTGTAACTACGTTAGTTGCACCTGGGCCAGACGTTACTAAAACTACTCCTGGTTTACCAGATGATCTTGCATATCCTTCAGCAGCATGCCCAGCACCTTGTTCATGTCTTACTAAAATATGTTTAATATCTTCATGATTTTTTAATTCATCATAGATAGGCAAAACAGCTCCACCTGGATAGCCAAAAATAAATTCAACTTCTCTTTCTTTTAAAACTTGAAATAAAACCTCTGCACCTGTAATTAATTTTGGCATAAAGTAAATCTATCTGAGTTTTGATAATGGTCAAGTTTTAGGATGTCAAAGAAACTACTTTTTCAAGTAAAATGCTATTATTTTCAAAAAAAATTTTGTTCCAAGATTTCATATGGCCTCTAGACCATGTAAATTGACGTTTTGCATATTGTCTTGTTTTAATTTTAATTTTTTCTTTTGCTTCATTTATTGATATTAAATTATTCAAATATAGCTCTATTTCTCTAAATCCTATTGTCTTATAAGAAGATAATTCTTTTTTACTTTTGGCTCTTAAAATTTTCTTTACTTCTTTTACAGCTCCTTCTTTAAACATTTTTTCAACTCTTAAATTTATTTTTTTATGTAAAATAGGTCTTGGAATGTCTAAAAATATTTTTTTAAAGATTTTTTCTTCAAAAATAGGCTTTGTATTTTTTTTTAATTTAGTGATTGATTTTCCAGTAAATTTTTTTATCTCATAAGCTCTTATACTTCTTTGAACATCATTAGAATTAATTTTTAATTTAACTAAAGGATCTAATTTTAACAATTTTTTATAAAAATTTTTTTGACCTATCTTTTTTTGAACTTTTCTTATTTCGTTTCTGAGATATAGGGGTATTTTTGGTATTATGATAAGCCCATCAGTTAAAGCTTTAAAATATAAACCTGTTCCACCTACCAAGATTGGTATTTTTTTTCTTTTGAAGCAATCATCAATTTTTTTTTTAACTATTTTTAACCAATCCCCAGTTGTAAACTGACTTTTTGCAGATTTTATTCCGTACAAATGATGTTTTATTTTTTTTATATCTTTTTTTTTTGGTCTTGAACTTAAGATTTCAAAATCCTTATAAACTTGAATGCTATCAGAATTAATTATTTCACCATCGAGTAACTTAGCTAATTTAATTGCGAGATCAGATTTTCCAGATCCCGTAGGCCCAGATAATAAAATAACTTTTTCTTTATGGCTCATATAAATTTTAAATTAAAATTTATTTTAACTTAACTGTTATATAACCCCTTTGATTTCTTGAATCAAATGTAGCAAAATAAAGTGTTTTTTCATTAGAAGAAATTGCTTTATCAACTAAAAGTTTAAATTGTGATGAACTTTTAATTATTTTTTTTTGAAACTCTACTATTATATCATTTACAGCTAAATTTATTAAAGGACTATCATTTGAAATATTTGTGATTACTACACCTGTGGTATTTTTGGGAAGATTACGCTCATTAATGTCATCTTTTGTTAAATCTTTTACAGAAATTTTAAGTTGATCAATTTTTGTAAATTTCGTTTTATCTTCTTTTTGTTTATTTTCGATCGCAAAATCTTTTGATGACTCTAGCCTTCCTAAAATAATTCTTTTAGAAATCATTTTTTGATTTCTCCAAATTTTAACAACAACTTTTTTTCCAACCTCTGTTTCTGCTACAAGTTTTGGAAGCATTCTCATAGTTTTTACTTTGTTGCCATTAAATTCTAAAATAATATCACCTTCTTTTATTCCTGCTTTTTTTGCTGGGCTATCTGGTGAAACACTAGCAACTAAAGCACCTGATGCTTCTTTTAATTTTTCTATTTCAGCTATTTCTTTTGTCACTTCTTGAATTCTTACCCCTAGCCACCCTCTTCTGGTTTCTCCAAATTCAATTAATTGACCTATAACTCTTGAAGCTGCATTTGATGGTATTGCAAAACCGATTCCTATTGATCCTGATGATCCAGGAGCAATTATCGCTGTATTAATTCCAACAACTTTTCCATTTAAATCAAATAGTGGTCCACCTGAATTTCCAACATTGATAGAAGCATCTGTTTGAATGAAATCATCATATCTTGTCATGCCAATATCTCTATTTCTAGCTGAAATAATTCCAGAAGTAACTGTTCCACCTAAGCCAAAAGGGTTTCCAATCGCAACTACCCAATCCCCGACTCTAGCTTTGTCAGAATCTCCAAAGTTTACTGGCTGAAACTGTTTATCAGATATTATTTGAATAATTGCTAAATCTGCAAAAGGATCTGTTCCTATAATTTTTGCTTTATACTCAGACTGTCCATCAACTTTTACTATTATATCTTCTGCTCCTTGAATAACATGGTTATTAGTTACTACAATTCCTTTTTTATCTATAATAAAACCTGAACCTAATGACATTGCTTTTCTTTCTTGGGGTTGCCCATATTCTTTAAACATATCTTCAAAAGGTGATCCTGGAGGAAATTTAAAAGGAAAAGGGTTTTGTTTTGTAGTAACAGTTTGTGTAGTTGATATATTTACAACTGAAGGCATTAGTTTTTCGGCTAAATCAGCAAAGGAAGCTGGTGAATTTTTTGCTTGAACAAATGATCCAGAGAAAATCAATACAAATAAAAAAAATATTGATAAAAAATTTTTAAATTTACTATTAAAATTCATAAAATTTATTTTTTTATATACCAAATAATTAAAAAACCTACAAAAGCCAAAAAAAAACCAGTAAACCTTAATTGATTTAATGGCATTTTTGTTAACACGCTAATTATATGTCTCATTTTCGAGGGAAATAAGGCATAAAGAGAACCTTCTATAAATAGTAAAAGCCCTATTGCCATTAGCACTTCTTTCATTGAATTATTTATTGTTTTTGAACAATTCCTGACTTACCAAAAAATTTAAAGAAATCACTATCAGGAGAAAGAATTAAAGAGGTTTCTCCACCAATTAATGCTGTCTCGTAAGCTTGCATCGCTCTATAAAAAGCAAAAAATTCTGGATCTTTACCAAATGCACCAGCAAAAATATTATTTCTTTGCCCATCTCCTTCACCTTTTAAAATTTCAGATTGTTTTTTAGCATTTGCTAAAAGTACTGTAACTTCTTTATCAGCAGTAGAAGTTATAGTAACAGCCATTTCAGCACCTTTTGCTCTAAATTCTTTTGCTTCTCTTTGTCTCTCAGTTTGCATTCTTTTGTAAATTGCTTCACTGTTTGCTTGGGGTAAATCTGCTCTTTTAATTCTAACATCAATTACAGCTACACCAAAACTTTTAGCCTCATTATCAACACCATCTTGGATAATTGCCATTTGTTTAGTTCTATCCTCAGATAACAATGTAGCTAAATTTTGTGTACCTAAAACACTTCTTATTCTTGAGTTTATAATTGTAGAAAGTCTTGATCTAACCACTCTTTCATCACCAACTGAAATATAAAATTTTAGAGGATCTGTAATTTTAAATCTTGCATAGGCATCTACGATTAATCTTTTCTGATCAGAAGCAATAACTTCAATTGGAGGTGCATCTAAATTTAGTATTCTACGGTCTAAGTAAACAACGTTTTGAATAAACGGTATTTTTACCTGAAGACCAGGATTAGTTATTACTTTTTTAGGATCACCAAACTGTAAAACAATTGCTTGATTAGTTTCTTTAACTACAAAAAGTGACAAAAAAATTAAAAAACCTATGCCGGCTATTACGGGAAGTATAATTTTATTTATTTTCATTTTAATTAGTTACCTTTTTAGATAATTCTGGTAAAGGTAGATACGGAACTACTCCTCCAGATTTTTTATCTATAATTACTTTGTTTATGTCTGCTAAAACTTTTTCCATTGTCTCAAGATACATTCGTTCTTGGGTTACTGTTTTTGCTTTTGCATACTCATTATAAATTGCAAGAAATCTACTAGCTTCACCTTCTGCCGCTGCAACAACTTGTTTTTTGTATGCTTCCGCTTCCTGTAAAATTTTGGAAGCTTCACCTCTTGCTCTAGGTATTACATCGTTAGCATAACCTTCTGCTTCATTTTTTGATCTTTCCATGTCAGCTCTAGCTGCTTGAACATCTCTAAAAGCATCAATAACTTGATCTGGTGGATCAGCTTTTTGAGTTTGAACTTGTGTTACTTGAATACCAGACTCATATTCGTCTAAAATTCCTTGAATAATTTCTTGTGTTTCAATTTCTATACTTGACCTTCCTTCAGTTAATATTGGTTGAAGTCTACTTTTAGCTATAACTTCTCTCATAGCAGTTTCAGCAGCTGCTTTAACTGTTTCAACAGGGCTTTGAATTTTAAATAAAAATTTTCCAGCATCTTTAATTACCCAGAAAACTGAAAAGTCTATATTAACTATATTTTCATCTCCTGTTAGCATTAAGCTTTCTTCAGGCACATCTCCTATTCCAGAGGTTCTACCTGAGTCACTAGCAGATCTAAATCCTACATCTATTCTATTAACTTTTGTAACTTTAGGAGTAAGCACTTTTTCAATAGGATAAGGTATATGATAATTTAATCCAGGTTGCGTTGTAGATGTAAATTTACCAAATCTTAATACAACTCCTTGTTCATCAGGTAATACTCTATACAAACCACTAAATGCCCAGATTACTGCTAGCAAAATTAAACCAAAAATAATTGGTTTACTTCCACCTGAGCCTCCTCCAGTAAATTTATTTATTAATTTTTGAATTTTCTCTATAACCTCATCTATATTGGGAGGTCTTTGGCCACCACGACCGGATCCATTCCCTCCAGAAGAAGAACCCCAGGGACTACCACCTTTAAAATCATTATCGTTTGCCATGTGACTCTATATAATGACTTTTTATATAAAAACAAGTTAAGATAGGTCACATGGACAAAAAAGCAAATTTAAGTGGTTCTTTTAAAGCTAATACAGAGCCTAAAAAATTTTCAAAAAACCCTATAAAAGGGACAAAATTTACTTTAGCAATATCAAGTGCAAAAGGAGGTGTTGGAAAATCAACTTTTGCTATGAATTTAGCTTTATCTTTAAAATCTATAGGATCTAAAGTAGGCATACTTGACGCAGACATATATGGTCCGTCTCTTCCAAAAATGATGTCAATAAATGAAAAACCAAAAAGTGAAGATGGAAAAAGCTTAACTCCAATAAACCAATATGGCATCCAATGTATTTCTATAGGATTCTTAGTAAATGAAGAAACTCCAATGATTTGGCGAGGTCCAATGGTAACAAGTGCAATTAAAACTTTTACACAGAAAGTTTTATGGAATGATTTAGATTTTATAATTGTAGATATGCCTCCAGGTACAGGCGACACTCAGTTAACTTTTGCACAAGAAATTAAAGTGGATGGTGCAATAATTGTTTCTACTCCACAAGAAGTAGCTTTAGCAGATGTTAAAAGAGGAATTAATATGTTTGATAAGTTGAAAGTTCCAATATTAGGACTTGTAGATAATATGAGTTTTTTTCAAGCTGATGATGGAAAAAATTATAATATTTTTGGAGAAGGTGGTGTGGAAAAACTTGCAGTTGATTATAAAAAAAAATTTCTTGGAAAAATACCTATAGATATTGATTTAAGAATTGCAGCAGATAATGGAAAACCTCTTGTTGAGAAAGATCCTGATCATAAAATTTCTAAAATTTTTATTGATATAGCAAAACAAATTAAACAATCTTGTCTTTAAGGTCAAAAGAATCCATTAACTCATTCCATTCTCTTTTTGAAAGTTTTGAGTTTTCAAAATCACAAGGATTGCCTTTTATCATTTTTTTAATTACTTCTTTTCCTTTTGCAGAAACTTCTGTGCCTCCAACTCTATAATCCATAAATGCATCATAAGTTATAGGAACCCATTTCTTAACTGTATCTAACATTATGTCAGCATAAACTCTAATTTCATATTGCGCATGACTGTCTGCTCTAAGTCTTAAAAAATTCATCAAATTTAATAAATCTGTTTTCCAATACCATTGGGTATAAGTATTTAAAGTTAGATTCATTCTAGCAAGTTCTCTTGCTAAACCTTTTTTGCTTTCATCAATTGTTGATCCATCAAATCTTTGATTAAGCATCATCTCATAATTATTATATGTTCTAGCAGCATCATTTTTTAAAAGTTCTAAAACTTCTTTGGCTTGTTCTCCTTCGATAACATCTCCTCTTCCTTGTCTATTGCTAGCTGATTGTGCAGCTAAATTTTCTTTTGAAGGTAAATAAAATTCTTTATCTAAAATAGAATAACGAGCTGAATATTCATTAACATTTGCAGTTCTATGTCTAATCCATTGTCTTGCAATAAAAATTGGAAGTTTAATATGGTATTTAATTTCACACATTTCAAATGGTGTGCTGTGCCAATGACGCATTAGATATTTTATTAAACCACTGTCTGTTGAAACTTGTTTAGTTCCCTTGCCATATGAAACTCTGGCAGATTGCACAATTGATGTATCATCTCCCATGTAGTCTATTACCCTTATAAAACCATGATCTAAAGCTGGCATTACTTCATAAAGAATTTTTTCAAGATTTGGTGCAGTTACTCTTTTTGTTGTATTTGATTGATTTTGTTGCTCTTGTATCTCTTTTTTTTGTTGTTCTGATAGAGGCATATTTAATATTTATTGAATCTTTTTTATAAAGTTTTATATTATTTATGTTGGATTTCCAACTATGACGATAAACGAATTTCGTAATAAACATTGCGGACGTGGGGGCAGTACCCACCACCTCCACCATTTACAACTTACGGGGGTGAACTAGAATCGACGAGTGTCTAAAGGCTGTTCTTTCGTTCGAGATTGTACCGACGTAACGGGCTAAATTATAATTGCTAACGAAAGTTACGCTATTGCTGCTTAATTAACTTCGGTTAATTAGATAAGCACGGTCTGGGGCACCGGGTAACAGAACGCCCCCTAAAGAAAGGAGATTAAATGTCAACATATGAATGTTCAAAATGTGGAATGTCAGTAAATGCAAGTTGTGCAAAATGTAATTCCCAATTGGTTAATGATAATTTGAAATTAGATGATGGTTCAAAAGTTCAAATTTCTAAATGTCCAAATGACCATGGAAAAATTAAATCACCGTTGTGTTGTGGATTAGATATGACTTGTTCAGTAAATTAATTAGCAAGGAGTAACAGAACGCTCCTTAATAATTATGAAAAAAAATAAACCAAATATAATCTGCGAAATAGGATTAAATCATTTAGGTAAAAAAGAATATCTTTTAAAATATCTAAAGATAAAAGATATTGATGCTTTAACTATCCAGGTCATTCCAAGTCAATTGTATAAAGGTAGTTTAAAAAAATGCAAACTTGATTTAAATGAAATATCAAATTTCATTAATTTGGTTAAAAAATCAAATAAAAAAATTGGTATAGCACTCACTGACCATACGCTGGTTGATTTTTTTATAAAAAAAAAGATTGATTTTTATAAAGTTTTGAGCAAGGATTTAAAAAATATTCTTCTTATCAAAAAACTTATAAAAACAAATAAAAAAATATTTCTTTCTACTGGCACAAGTAATTTTAAAGAAATTAAGGACACTTTGAAAAAAATTAATACAAAAAAAATTGAACTAATTCATACTTCATTTAGTAAAAAGTTAAACAAAATTAATTTTAAAAGAATTCAAGAACTAAAAAATATTTTTAAGTTACCTGTGAGTTATGGTAATCACAGTCCTCACTTGAATACAATACCTTTGTCTATTAATTACAATCCATCTTCAATATTTTTTTATGTAAAATTAAATAATAAATTTGATTATCCTGATAATCTTCATGCTGTAAAAATTAAAGATATAAGAAAAATTTTGGATAGTATTGACTTTAACCACTCAAAGTTCATTAAACCTGGCAATTAGAAATTATTTATTTTTGCAATCATGCCCGCTTCGTAGTGACCAGGAACGTTACACGCCACCTCGAGATCAGCATTAGTATTAAATTTCCAAATTAATTCAGCACTCTGGTTTGGTTCTAACAACACACTATTAGAATGAGAATGACTCATAGAATGATCTTTTTTTGATAATTCTTTCATTTTTTTTTTATCAATTTCATCAACTAATAATATTTCATTTTCTACCATTTTCATCATTTCTGGTTGGTGTTTCAGGTGCATTGCTTTAGTAGCAATACTAAATTCATGAACTAGTTCCCCATAATTATGAACAATAAACTTTATAGTTTGGTTCT
>NZIO01000023.1 GCA_002689925.1 Candidatus Pelagibacter sp. | reverse complement strand
TGGTCCATCACCTTTTTTTGGATAAGATATAAATGCGTCTATTTCAATGGGTGATTTTTTATAAGTTCCATCTTTTATTTCTATAAAATTTTTAGCGGTATATGATTGAATTTTAATCATCTCACCGTTTTTAAAATACTTCAATAATTTATCCAATGGTGATTTCGCAAATGCAGGACTTACAATTAATAAAGAAATTATAATTATAAATATTTTTTTCATAATAATTAGAATATAGATTTTGAATACTTTTTCCAATTGTCTTGATAATGTTTGGTATTCTCAAGAACCGCTTTCTTTTCTTTTTCCGTGACCTCTCTTATAACCTTACCGGGTGAACCGACTACTAAAGAGTTGTCTGGAATTTCCTTATTTTCAGTGATTAAAGCTTTGGCGCCAATGATACAATTTTTTCCAATCTTTGCATTATTCAAAATTACTGCGCCTATTCCAATCAAACTATTATCACCTATTGAGCAACCATGAAGCATAACCATATGTCCGACAGTAACGTTTTTTCCAATTTTTAAGACGCATCCTGGATCTGTATGAAGTACACTTCCATCTTGAATATTTGACCCTTCTCCAATAGTAATAGTTTCTATATCTCCTCTAAGAACTGCATTAAACCATATGCTTACATCATTTTTTATGACTATATCCCCTATAATGGTTGCATTTGGAGCAATCCAATTTTTTCCTTCTCTTTTTAATCTTTTATTTTCAAAATCATAAATCATAGTTTATTAATATATCATAGATGACGCTTACTAAAACACCAATTTGTAAATATGGGGAAAAAGCTCTTAATTTTAATTTACTCTCAGTTGAAAATAAAATGATCAACCTTGACGATGTTAAGGGAAAAAATGGATTAATCATTATGTTTATTTGTAATCATTGTCCCTATGTAAAAGCTGTAATAAAAGATATTGTTGAAGATGCAAATTATTTAAAAGATATTGGAATAAATTCAGTTGCAATTATGTCAAATGATGTAAAGAATTATCCAGAAGATTCTTTTGATAATATGATTACTTTTTCAAAACAATACAATTTTTCATTTCCATACTTAATTGACAAAAGCCAGCTTATAGCAAAAACCTATGGGGCAGTATGTACTCCAGATTTTTTTGGATATAATAAAAATCTTGAATTACAATATAGGGGTAGAATAAAAGAATTGAAAAATTTAAAACCTACTTCATCTAACGAAAGTGAGCTTAGAATGGCAATGAAACTAATTAAAAAAACTGGAAAAGGACCTACAAATCAAATACCAAGTATGGGGTGTAGTATTAAATGGTTTAAATAATGTTTTTATTTGTAACTAGAAATTTTCCACCTGATATTGGTGGCATTCAATCATTGATGGGTGGGTTGTCACATAGCATCTCAGATTATGGGCCTGTAACAGTCTTTGCAGACAATCATGCTGAATCACCAAATTATGATAAAAATTCTCAAATTAATATTCATAGAATTGGTGGGATTAAATTATTAAGAAAATATAGAAAAGCAAATTTGGTAAATGATTTTATAACTAAAAATAGAAATATAAGAGCTGTATTTTTTGATCATTGGAAAAGTTTAGATTCGATAAATATAAAAAATTCAGAAAATTTAAAAGTTTTTTGTTTAATTCATTCCAAAGAAATAAATCATGAGATCAATTCTTCTTTAAACAAGAGACTTATAAAAAATATAAACTATGTAGACTATATAATTGCAAATTCTCATTTTACTAAAAAACTAGCTATTAGTGTAGGTATTAAAGAAAATAAGATTAAAATAATTTTTCCTGGAATAAATAAACCAAAAGAAATTAGTGAGAAATTTATGAGTGAAGCAA
This sequence comes from Candidatus Pelagibacter sp., assembly GCA_002689925.1. Lineage (GTDB taxonomy): Bacteria > Pseudomonadota > Alphaproteobacteria > Pelagibacterales > Pelagibacteraceae. The sequence continues at coordinate 8,919 of NZIO01000023.1, read as the reverse complement.
ACTCAATATTTGGAGACGCATTTCCTAAAATTTTAACTATAGCTAGACTTGATAAAAGAAAAGGACACGACAATATATTAATGTCTATCAGAAACTTAAAAATTAAATTTCCTAAAATTAAATATGTATCAGTAGGTTCTGGAAATGAAGAAAAAAATTTAATTAAATTATCAAATGAGCTTTCTTTGACTAATGAAGTAATTTTTTTAAATAAAATAAATGAAAATCTAAAATTATCATTAATTAAAAAATCAAATTTGTTTATTATGCCTTCAAGAATAGAAGGTAGATCAGTCGAGGGATTTGGAATATCTTTTATAGAAGCTGGTTCTTACGGTGTGGGTTCAATAGGTGGAAAAGATGGAGGATCTTCAGACGCAATAATGGATAATAAATCTGGAATTCTCTGTGACGGCAATGATCTTGGCTCTATTTATGATTCAATAAATCAATTTTTTGAAAATGATAATTATTTAAAGTATGGAAAAGCAGCCAAAGATTTTTCTGAAAAATTTTATTGGGAAAAGACAATTAAAAAATATTTAGAACTATTAGAATCTTAATTTGTTTTGAATCTCAGAATACACTTTTTCTGCTGAAAGATTATTTAAATTTTCAACATTAATTGCTTTAAGCTTTTTAGTTTCTATTGAAACTTTTGATGACGAAGTATGATGGCCAAATAATACTATACCACTTTTATTTAAGTGGGCTGCTATGTGCGCGGGACCAGTATCATTTGAAATTATAAAAATTGAATCTTTTATTAAACCAGCTAATTGATTAATGGAAATAGATTTGTTGTTATTTAAAACTGCAGTAGCGTTAATATTTTTTGAATCTAAAATTTCTAGAGGACCCGGAGCCGTGATAATTTTAATATCTTTATAATATGAATTAATTAAATCTATTAGTTTATTATAATGAGGCCAACGCTTATGAGATAATTTAGATGAGCTAAATGGAAATAATAATAAATATTTATTCAAATTAAATTTTTGTTTTAAAAAGTCTACATTATCACAAGCCCAAAAAAAATTTGGATTCATTGTATGTTTTGTTTTAATTCCAGAGCTTGATAATTGGTGATTAAACCTTTCAAGAACACCACGAGTATCAAATTCTTCTTTTGATTTTCCTTTTGGAAGTGTTGTCTGTGAGCTTGACCAAGTTGATCTTGTAATTATAAATCTTTTATAAAAAGATGTTCTAGATGAATTTTGAAGATCATATATTTTTAAAAAATTTAAACTATTCAATTTTATTCTAAGCTTTAGCAAATATAATATATTTAATCTTGAAGTTCTTGGGTCTAGCAAAACTTCATCTATAAAAGGACATTTTTTTAATAGCTCGTAATATAATGGTGTAGTTAAACAATAAACTTTATCATTTGTATGATTTTCTTTTATATCTTGAATTGCACCACTGACTTGGGCTATATCTCCAAGAGAACCATGTTTTATAATTAAGATATTTGACATTAAAATTTAAAATAACATAGTTTACAAATATTATATGAAAAAAATATTAATAGAAGTTTCAGTTGGTGAATTGTTAGATAAAATAAGTATTTTAGATATTAAATTAGTTAAAATTACTGATAAAAATTCATTAGTATTTATCAAAAAAGAGTATGAAAGTTTAAATTCTGTTAAAAAAAAGATACTAGATACTAATATCGACGCAACAAAACAATCTTTGATATTGGATTATTATAATCAGTTAAAATCAATAAATGAAAAACTTTGGTATATAGAGGATGAAAAAAGACTCTGTGAAAAAAATTCTGATTTTGGAGAAAAATTTATTAAATTATCAAGAGACGTGCACTTTTTAAATGATAAAAGAGCTGAGATTAAATTAAATTGTAATCAAGTTACAGATTTTGATTTTAGAGAAATCAAACAGTACACAAAATACTAATTTTTACTTAGGATAATTTAATTTTTTTTCTAATAATCTTATAAAGTTATGAATTAAGAAAGTCATAAAAAGATAAATACTTCCAGCAACTATAAATACTTCAATTGGTTTAAAAGTTGTTGAGATAATATATTTTGCAACACCTGTTAAATCTAATAAAGTTACAGTGCTTGCTAGGGACGTTCCTTTGAGCATTAAAATCATTTCATTGCCATAAGCAGGTAAAGATTGTCTAATAGCTATTGGTAATTTAATTTTATAAAATATTTTATCATTTTTTAAACCAAGGCTTTGAGCTGCCTCTACCAAACCTTTATTAATAGTTTCAAATGAGGATCTTAAAATTTCAGATGTATAGGCTCCAGTATTTAGGGTAAAAGCTATTATAGCACACCAATAAGGTTCTTTAAGAACAATCCAAAAAATAGTTGTTCTTAGATATTCTATTTGTCCTAAACCAAAATAAATTATAAAAATTTGAACTAATAATGGAGTTCCTCTAAATATATAAGAATAATAATATGACAGTCTATTTAAAAAAAAATTTTTACTTATTCTAAATATTGCAAAAATAGTTCCAACAATAATTCCAAATATCAAAGATACTGACACCAACTTAATAGTAATAATAGTGGCTTTCAGTAATTTGGGGAAACTAGAAATCATTAAATCAATATCCATTAAAAACCTCTACTGTAATAATGTTCTAATTTATTAAAAAATTTCATACTAAAAAATGTAAGTAGCAAATATAAAATAGCCGCAAAAGAATAAAAGAAAAGAGGATCTCTTGTTGACCCAGCAGCAACATATGATTGCCTCATAATTTCAACTAGCCCAGTTACTGAAATTAAAGAAGTATCTTTTAATGTAATTTGCCAAACGTTATTTATGTTCGGCAAAGCTAAACGTAACATTTGTGGTAAAATAATTTTAAAAAAATATATGTTTTTTTTTATTCCTAAAACTTTTGATGCCTCAAATTGACCTTTGGGTATAGATTGAATCGCACCTCTGAATACTTCTGTAGAATATGCTCCAGATATAATACCAATGGAAAAAGCCCCAGTTAAAAAAGCATTAATTTCTATGTATTCACCATATCCAAATATTTTAGCAACATACATAACTGCTCCACTGCCTCCAAAAAAAAATAAATATATAACTAAGAGTTCGGGTATACCTCTTATTAAAGTTGTGTAAAAATTCCCTATAGCATTAAATGTTTTACTCTTAGAAATTTTCAATGGTGTAAATATTAAAGCAAAAAAGAAACCTATTAACATTGCCACTATAGCAACTGCTATAGTCATTAAAGTGGCATAGAAGAGTTCATCACCCCAACCAGTATTTCCAAATTTGAGAAGTTCCATTTAGAAAGGCGGTTAAAAAATATTAACCGCCTAAAAAAAATTAATTACATAGAAGCATCAAAGCCAAACCATTTAATAGCTAGTTCGCTTATTTTGCCAGTTTTTCTTGCTTTATCTATAGCAGCATTAAACTGCTTTAAAAGTGCTGTATCATCTTTTCTTATACCTACTCCAACACCATTACCAAAAGCACCACCAGAAAAAGTTGGTCCAACTAACACAACAGATTTACCAGATTTTTCTGCATAGTCTGTAAAAGCAACTGCTGCAGCTAATGCAACGTCACATCTTCCAGCAGTTAAATCTAGATTAACTTCATCTTGAGTTTTGTAAGTTCTAATTTTTATTTTTCCAACATCACCCGACTCTAAAAAGTTTTGATGAATAGTTGCTGTTTGAACACATACAGTTTTTCCTGAAAGGGAGGAAGTCAAAGTTTTCAAGGTACTTTTAACTTCTTTTCCACCAAGAGATAAATTTATACCTTCTGGTGTTTTCATGTTTTCTAAACTTGAACCTTTCATAACTGCTAATGATGCTACTTCATCAGCATAACCTTGCGAAAAATTAATCACTTTCAATCTTTCATCAGTAATAGACATGCCGGCCATTATAGCATCAAATTTTCTCATTATTAATGCCGGTATCATTCCATCCCAATCTTGTTCGACAACTGTGCAATCAGCTTCCATATAAATACAAAGCCAATTTGCAAGCTCAACTTCAAAACCAATTAATTTACCAGCTTCTGATTTTGAATTCCACGGTGGGTAAGCACCTTCTGTTCCTATTTTAATTGTACCTGCAAAAGCACTAGAAGTTAGCAAAGCTATTACAGTAATTAATGATAGAATATATTTTTTTATTTTATTCATTTATCTCTCCTATTTATTAAATAATTCTACTTATAAAAAAAGGATTATGCTAGAAAAAAAATAAGTTATTTTTAAAAAAAATTAAGAATTCATGACAGAAGATGCAAAATTCCAACGACAATCGAAGCTTTGTATGTGAACTTCGTCTAATTTTGCATTTCCAAAATTTTTACTGAGTACTTTTAACCAACTATCGACTTGCTTAGGTTTTTTATCTTTAGATCCAACCTGAGCAGTAATAACACCACCAGGTTTTAAAATTCTTTTTAAACCAGACATATTTTTGGCAGCCAAATCAATGCAATATTGGTCATCATTAAGATCTACAAAAATTTTATCATACTTTGAGTCTTCTGCAGATTTTATGCTTTCAAAAGCATCACCCCAAAAACATTTTATACTATTACTTTCTTTAACTTTACTAGAAATCTTAGGAAGATATTTGTAACAAGCTGTAACTACTTCAGGGTCAAGTTCATACCAATCAATTAAATTAAATCCTTTTGAAATACATTCTCTAGCCACGCCAGCATCCCCACCTCCAATAATAGCAGCAGAAGAGTTTGCGCTATTTAAATCAAGGGCTGAGCTAACAAATTTACCACTATATTTTTTTTCATCTTTTTCAGATACCTGTAACTCTCCATCAATGAATAAAGCATTTCCAAATTCTTCTAATTTTAAAATTTCTATATGTTGTCCTACTTTTGATACAAAATTTTCAAGGACATCATTTACTACATAATATTTTTTTTGACCTGATGTGCTATAAATATCATCATACAAGCTAACTGAACTTCTATCAAAACTCTTAACTACTACTCTTTCATGTTTAATTTCTTTTTTAAGAATATCTAAAGCAACTTTTGGAGATACTTTTGCACAAGTGAAAAAATCAAAACTTATTATTCCTTTTTCTGGAAAAGTATGAAAGCTCATATGACTTTCGGCTAATAAAGCTACTAAAGTAAAACCCTGAGGTTTAAATACATGATCTGAGACATTAAGAATTTCAACTTTTGCCTTTTTGGCAATTTTATAAATAATTTTGTTGTAAAAATTAGGTGAATACTCTTGTTTAACACCCAAAAAGTCTAAAGTTATGTGTTCTCCAACTTTTTTCATACAATTTACCTATATTTTTTATACTTGTTATTTTTTATATGACAACTAAAAAATAGACTGTTAATAAGTTCTAGGAGTTAAATTTTGAAAAATAATTGGTCTTCAGCAACTGCAAATAGATATGTTTCTAAATATAAAAAACTAGGTGTCTCTAAAGACCTAGCTTTGAGAGTTTACACAACCAGACTTTTAGGAAGAAATGGTGAATTAGTATTACATGGAGGCGGTAATACCTCTGTAAAAACATCTATAAGTGATATTGATGGAAAAAAATATGATGTTTTGTGTGTAAAAGGAAGTGGTTGGGATATGGGAGAAATTGAACCCGAGGGTTTACCAGCAGTAAAATTAAATCCACTCTTAAGTCTTAAAAATAAGAAATACTTATCTGATGAAGATATGGTGAGTTTTCAAAAAAGAAATCTGATTAATATTAAATCTCCAAACCCCTCAGTTGAAACATTTTTACATGCTTTTTTACCATTTAAGTTTGTTGATCACACCCATGCAGATGCAATTCTAAATATAACTAATAGACCAGAGGGATTTAAACTTTGTAATAAAGTATTTGGCAATAAGGTTGCTTTGGTACCTTATGTGATGCCAGGTTTTATGTTAGCGAAAAAAGTTTATGAAATTTATACAAAGAATCCAAAAATAAACTGTCTAATATTAATGAATCATGGAATCTTTACTTTCGCAAATGATGCTAGAGAAGCCTACAGTTTAATGATAAAATATGTATCTAAAGCAGAAAAAGTAATTAAAAAACTTAAAGTAAAAAAGATAAAACAAATTAAAAAATTCTCAACTAAATTTGAGCCTCATGAAGTAGCTCCAATAATCAGAGGTCTTTTATCTGATAATCATCCTGATCAAAAATTTATAGTTAATTATAAAATGAATAGTCATCTAAAATATTTTATGAATGGAAAAAATGTTAGGAATTATTCAGCAAAAGGTACTGCGACACCAGATCATGTTATTAGAGTAAAACCTTTTCCTTTAATAATAACTCCTGAGAAAAACTCATCTTTAAAAAATTTTAAAATTATTGCGCAAAAAGCAATGGCAGGTTATCGAAAAAAATACATTAGCTATTTCAATAAAAACAAAAAAAAAGTTAAAGGTAAAAAAGTAATGCTCGATACTTCACCTAGAGTTGTGTTAGTTCAAAATGTTGGGGTATTTACTGTTGGTAAAGATCTTAGTGCAGCAAAAATTGCAGGAGATTTAACTGAAACAAACGCAAAAGTTATAGCTTCTGTAGAAGAAACCTCTAAATACAAATTTATATCTGAAAAAGACTTGTTCGATGTTGAATATTGGTCTTTAGAACAAGCTAAAATAAAAAAAAAGAAAAAACTTCTTGAAGGAAATGTTGTTGTTATTTCTGGTGCGACAGGAACTATTGGCTTTGCAACTTATAAAATCTTTAAAAACTATGGGGCTGAAGTAGTATTACTGGATAATAATTTACAACGTCTCAATGAATTGAAAAATAAAATTAATGATCTTTGCATCCATTGTGATGTTACTAATAAAAAAAGTATTAAGAAAGCTTTCAAACAAATCTGTGAAAAATTTGGTGGTATAGATATTTTAATTTCAAATGCTGGAACCGCTCCTGGAGGAGCAATAGGTGAAATAAGTGATGATCATTTGAGAAAAAGTTTTGAAATTAATTTTTTTGCCCATCAAAATTGTGCCTCTGAAGCAGTTAAAATAATGAAACAACAAAATATTGATGGATGTTTGCTTTTTAATATTTCTAAACAAGCTGTAAATCCTGGAAAAAACTTTGGTCCTTATGGATTGCCAAAATCAGCTTTGTTAAGTTTGTGTAAACAATATGCAGTTGATTATGGGTCTTACGGCATTAGATCTAACGGAGTAAATGCAGATAGAATAAGAAGTGGTTTAATGACAGACAAAATGATTAAAACCAGAGCAAAAGCTAGATCTGTCTCTGAAGATATTTATATGCGAGGGAATCTATTATTAGATGAAGTTAAAGCAGATGATGTTGCTAAGGCATTCTTTGATTTAGCTACTTCAAAAAAAACTACTGGTGCTGTTCTTACTGTTGATGGTGGTAATATAGCCGCTTCACTAAGATAAATATGTTCTATTTAATTCCAAATTTTATTCAAAGATTTTTCTCTTCCACAGCCATTTTTATACATTAGATAATTAATAAAATTTTCTTGATAATAGTTTTGATGATGAGGCTCAGCTTCATAGAATTTATCAAATTTTCTAATATAAGTAACAACCTTTTTATTAAACTTTAATTCTATTTCTTTAACAGACTTTTCTATTATATTTTTTTGTTTCATATTCTTATAAAAAGCTACTGATCTATAACTATATCCTTTATCACAAAATTGACCGTCTGCATCAAATGGGTCAATATTTTTCCAATAAAAGTTTAGGATGTTTTGATAGTTTAAAATTTCTGAATTATAGGTAATCTTTACAGTTTCAAAATGTCCAGTGTCACCATAAGTGACCTCTTTATATGTTGGGTTTTCTGTAGTTCCTCCAGAATAACCAGAAACAACTTCAATAACTCCATTTATTTTTTCAAAAGATTCTTCCATACACCAAAAACAACCCCCAGCAAAATAAGTGGTGGCTAAGTTTTGACTATAAGCAGGCACTTGAAAAAATAACATTATAATTAATATTTTTTTCACTTAAATAAACCTGTCAATCCTTTTTCTGATGCTTCACAGATACCTTTTTCTGTAATTAGACCCGTAACATATTTTGCAGGAGTTATATCAAAAGCTAGGTTCATTGTTTTATTTTTTTTTGGATAAATTAATATTTTTTGAATTTTTTTATTTTTGTCCAAACCTTCTATGTGCGTTAACTCTTCTGAATTTCTTTCTTCAATAGGAATTTTTTTATAATCTTTTATATTCCAATCTATTGTTGAGCTAGGTAAGGCTACATAAAAAGGAACATTGTTATCGTGAGCTGCTAAAGCTTTTAAGTAAGTTCCAATTTTATTGCAGACATCTCCAGTCGATAAAGTTCTATCAGTTCCTACAATACACATATCTACTTCGCCTCTTTGCATTAATATCCCTCCCGTATTATCCGCAATGATTGTATTTGGAACTTCTTCTTCGTTTAATTCATATGATGTTAAATTTGCTCCTTGGTTTCGTGGTCTTGTTTCATCAACCCACACATGGACTGGAATTCCTTTTTTATGTGCATGGTAAATAGGAGATGTTGCTGTGCCCCAATTAATAGTAGCAAGCCAGCCTGCATTACAGTGCGTTAAAATATTTACTGTATCTTTCTTTTTATTATAAATTTCTTCAATAATTTTTAATCCATTTAATCCAATGTTTTCAGAAAATTTAACATCTTCATCACAAATTTCCTTAGCTTCGTCTAACGCTACTTTTAATAACTCATTATTATTAACTTCTGATAATTTTTTCATCATTCGATCTACAGCCCACTTTAAATTAATAGCTGTGGGTCTTGATTGAATTAAATCTTCTGCGCTTTTCTTAATAAAATTAGGATCATTTTTTTCCATAATAGCTAAAACAATACCGTAAGCTGCAGTTCCACCTATAAGAGGTGCCCCCCTAACC
>NZIO01000022.1 GCA_002689925.1 Candidatus Pelagibacter sp. | reverse complement strand
TATAGCTATTATAGCATAATGTATTATTTTTAGCAAGTCTGAATCATCGTGTCCATTCTTTTTCCCATACCTCATAGCATACTTTATAATGTTACCTATACAAAATCCTTTTCCATGTCCACTATCAAATATAACATCTGTTGCTTGATAATCTCCATAAGCATAATGTTGCTCATAAGTTTTATCTACATATCTTTGTATTTGTTTTATTGTTTCCCCTTCATTAAATTTATAATTCATTACTTTTCCACTCCTTCGGTAAACTTTCTTCGTTATACCATGTAAAATTATTTGTCTCTGCCCATTCAGCATGAGTTCTTTTTGTTCCGTCTTTTCTTTTCTTTGCCTGTGGCATTGGGGCAAAAGGTTTCTGAAATAAAAATACTAACTCATAATCTTTTGGCAAAGCCTCTCGTATATGTATGTACTTACTATACTCTGCGTAATCCCAAAACCTTCCTTTAGCTTCTATTAAAATAGTTTTATTATCTATTACTTTAACAAAGTCAGGTTCATACTTATGCTTAACAATATAATCTATATTATCCCAATGATGTTTCCAATCTTTGAGAAGTGTTTGATGTATTTCATATTCCCAAATACTATCATACCCTTTAGGTACTCCTGTCTTTTTAGGTCTAGGTTTTCTTGGTACTCTTCTAGGCATTATCCCACTCATAATTTTTTACAAGCTGCCAATACTTTAATATACTATTAAACATTTCTATATGTTTATTGTGTGATTCTAAATCCCAGATATGAAACAATATAATACTTGTATCTTTTCTGTCTATAAATATAGATACTCTTGTAGGATAATCTATTCCCATACCTTGACCATAAGCAGACAACTGCATACCATGTTCATCATAAACTAATTTAGCAGGGTCTTTGCCTTCAAGATTATCTTTAGTTTTAAAATCTATAAAAATATTATTAGAATATAAATCTATCTTACCACCATAGCCTTGAGGTGCACAGAAAGAATCTTCTGCTATCCATTTTTCATCAGGAAAGTTTTCATCTAACCACTTCTTAATAATTTTATAAGGTTTGGTTTTCTTACCACCTAAAAATCCTGTTTCTATTTGACCATGGATTTTAGTTCCTTCTTTAGCTGCATTTAATCCTATGCTTTTAGCATCAGATTTACATTTATAAATAAATGATTCTAATGTTTCATCATTATAATTAGCTGCTAAATTAATAGCAGCTTTTATAGCTTGTGTAATCTTCCAATTTTCTAATGCAGGTTTTGCAACCATGCCTAAAATAGTAGTCACAGAAGGAACAAGTCCTAAACTTTTAGCGTCTCTTAAAGTAGTATTTCTTTCTTTACCATTAGCCCCTATTAAAGTATACATTGGGTCTCCCTCTTGAGTATACCAATGTCCTGACTCGGACGTAAATTTATTATAACTATCTAATTTAGTTTTGTCAATAAGTTCTTCTTTTTTATTTGTCATTATGTTCCACCCATCTTAATTTTCTTGTATCAGGTAAGTATAATAAATACTTAACATCTGCTTTTATTTGTTTTTTAGTTCTTGTATTTCTTGATGTATAAGAACCTTCAGTTCTATAATCTCTTCTAGCAGTCTTTACATCTATTAATGTTATCTTTCCTTTAGGGTCTCGAGCTACTAAGTCAATAAACCCGTCACACCCACAGTTTTTAAATACTTCATAGCCATTATCCCATAACCAAGTGACTGCATAAAATTCTGCAAGGTCTCCCTTTCTATTTGTTGAATGTTCTTTAGTGTGTTTCATACCAATTCTCTCCTATTTTGTATTCTCCTGTTAAAGGACAACGCATTTTAAAATGTTCTGATGCTTGTTCTATAGCTTTAACTCCTAGTTCTCCTACATAATCAGCTTGTTTTTCAGGTACTTCTATCTGCCATTCGTCATGAATGTTAGCTACAAATTTAGCATCTATAGCATTTAGTTTTATTAAACATTGTAAGAAACACATAGCTTTCTTCATTGCTATTGCACCACCACCTTGTAACAAAGTATTAAGTGCAGCATGTTGGCTACGTACATATATTTTACGTCCGTCTAATCCTTTTAAGAATCCTCGTTCAGAAGCTTTCTGTACTTTTTCTTTTAGTATTTTTAATGAAGGTAAGTTCTCAAAGAAAGTTTGTTTTAATTCTTTACCTTTCTTTAATCCACCACCTGCTACACTACCTATCTTAGCATCTCCTGCACCATAAACTAAAGCATATATAAAAGTCTTAGCTTGGTCTCTTGTCTTTAGACCTGCAAGTTTTTGATTAGTAGTATGTATATCCCCGTTAATTACTTCTTCAATATAATCAGGGTCATTCATGTAGTGGGCTAACATTCTAAGTTCTAATCCACTAGCATCTATACCTACAAGTTTTCTTCCTTTAGGTACAGTCCAACATGAACGACACTCTTTACCATATGGACTACCTGCATTAGGTACTTGTGCCATGTTAGGATTTCTATGTGTCATTCTACCTGTAATAGTACCATTAGGTATTACACTACCATGTACTCTATCTTCTTTGAGTTCATCTATCCATGATGTTACTTGAGCAATCCTCTTTTGATATAGTAAAAAGTCTGCAATTAACTTAGCTTCACGGATATGTTCAATCTTTTTCAAAGTACCTTCATCAACAATAGGCTGACCTGTAGGTGTAAATTTTACAGGCTTCCAACCAAAGTCAATAAGATATTCTCCTATTTGTTTACGACTACCAAGATTAAAGTCTACTAGTTTTTGTCTAGTAAATGGTTTAACATTTCCTGTAGTTAAACATCTATTATATTCTTCATCAGTTAAACCACGCTTAGATAACTGTCCGTCTTTTCTAACATAAGGTGTAACTAATTTATCATCAACTAGTTTAGGTTTAAATGTATTATGAACTTCATCTTCAACAGCAAGTTGCTTTGCTTTAAGTTCAGCTAATAATTCCATAGCTTGTTTAGTATTAAAAAAGAACCCAGTCTTTTCTTGTTCTTTCATTATCTTAGCTACATCATGTTCAAGTTTAATAGATTCTTTACTAAATATATTACCTTCTTTTAATAGATAATGATATACAGATTCATTTAACTTAACATCTTGAACACAATATTCTAACATAGCAGGTGTATATTCATCAAAGGTTTCAGGTTGTTCTTGTTTTAAAGAACCAACACGCCAACCCCAAGCTTTTAAACTATGTCCATTCTCACGAACAGGATTAAATAACCTTGACATTACTAGTGTGTCTTCAATATTACAATCAAACTTAGCATCATATAACTTTTCTAATACAGGAATGTCATAGCCTATAATGTTATGACCTATTAATGTATCAGCAGTTTGTAGAAACTTAATGCCTTCTTCTATCTGAGTATTGTCAAACTTATATACATTACCTGATACTTCTTTAGCTACAATACACCACACATTATTAGGGTCTAGTCCGTCAGCTTCTATATCAAATACTAATTTAAAATTGCTCATTGTCAAATGTCTCCTCTTCTGATACTTCAAATAATCTACCAGTATCAGTATTATATCTAAGACCACAAGCTAATCCTGTGTCTCCTGTGTACCTAGATTTTAGTACACGAACCTTAGTTGTATTAGCTTCTTCAGGATTAGTTGCTTGTTGATTTCTCTCCAATGCAATTACAGAATCTGATAGTTGAGCTATACCTTGTGAGCCTTTAAGGTGAGATAAAGAAACTTCTATTCCTTGTTCGTGTCCTTTATCTCCTGATGCTCTTCTAAGGTGAGATACTAATATCATACCAACACCTGTCTCTTCTACAAGACTACGTAATTTATTCATCAGCATATCAATACCTCGTCTCTCGTCTCCTTCATGGAGTACATTAACAAGCATATGTAAGTGGTCAACTATAACCCATTTACATTCACAACCTACAATAATATATCTAAGCTTGGCAAAGATATCATCAATGTCAGTAGCACCTAAATGAGAATGAATAAATACTCTGCCTTTAGGTATAGCCTTATCAAACAAACCCAATAGGTCATCGTCTGTATAATTCTTACGCTTCTCTGATAAATATATTCTATCGTTAGCTTCAATAGATAGAATACCGTCAGCAGTTCTTAACCAATTCTCTTCAAGTGCTACAATACCTACATTGTCTTTTGTATTTTTAATAAGCCAATGCTCTAGCTCTCTAGTAACACTAGACTTACCAAGACCTGTGCCACCTGTAAGGGTAACAAGTTCTCCTTTACGCATACCATATAGTTTCTTGTTCAAGCCTTCCCATGGATATGCAATACTTTCCTTCTCTTCTCTATGTAACCAATCGCCTTTTTGTGATGATAGCTCCATGATTCCTGAAGGTGTATATGTCTTAGCATTCCACCAAGCCTGAGTAAACTCTTGGAATTTCTTTTGTTTAAGCATTTCATTTGCATCTTTAAATCCATTTGGAAATGACATGATTCTAGTTTTGTTAGGCTTTAGTATTTTAGCTACAGCTTTAGCTGCCTGTTTACCTGCCTTGTCATTATCAAAACATAGAACTACATTGTCAAATGATTCTACAAATTCTATACTCTCTCGTATATCTTTAACAGCAGCCGAAGCTCCACGCTTTAAAGATACTACTGACCACTTACCTTGAAAGAGTTCATGTACTGCCATAGCATCACACTCTCCTTCGGTAATAGTCAAGTACTTACCACCTGTATTTCCATACAGTTGCTCTCCAAATAAACCTGTGTTTTCAAATGTACCATTACATGCAAAGTTTTTGTTAGATACAAATCTTGTTTTAGTACCAACAATCTCACTACCATTAAAGTATGGGTAGATGTGTTGAGTAACATTATTGTTTCTATCCTTTACCATTTTAACACCGAACTTAGTTGCTGTATTTTCAGAGATACCTCTGTCAGTTAAAGCACCATAAGCACCAGTGTATGATGTAAGAAATGTGTTATCTGGTTTTGGTCTATTTGTCATTTCAATTACCTTTCCTGTTGATTCATTCTCATAATCTGTAAAGAATGTATTACAACTAAAGCATTTAGCAGAACCATTCTCATTCAGAGATACAGCATCACTACTACTACACTTAGGACAGGGTAATTTATGTTTAATAAATTGAGTTCTTTCTTTTTCCATTCTATCTCCATTAGAAGTGTGGCTAGGCTTTTACACCTAGCCGAGTTTATTAAGATACTTCGTTTAAAGAATCATCTTCACTCGAAGTTTCTTCTTCATCTTCAGTTGGTGTTTCCACCATAGCTTCAGGACTTTCTTTTAGCACAGCTTCAAGATTATTCTGATGCCCTTGTGAGGCAAAGCTAAGAGCTTCAACTAACACGTTAAGTGTACCTATCTTACTGATAGATATACTAGCACCTGCTTTTCTCTGCTCGTCTTCAATCTTAGATACATCATAGACTGATTCACCTTTATCATTTTTAATAGTTATTACCATATTAAAATTCCTCGTCTTCATCAAAGAATTCAGAGCCGTCTTGAGCTTTGTATTCTATGAGGTCTACAATTTGAACAGCTTGTAAGTCAAGACCTTTTCCTGCTTTACCTGCATACTCCCAATCGTATTCATTATACTGGACTCTAATCTTAGAGCCATTACCTACAGCAAGATTAACTTCCTGTTTGTTTTGGTCTAGTAATCTAGGTGCAGTTCTGACCATACCATTTGGTCCATTAACTTTACGTTTAATTACTATAGCAGACCCTTCATCCATCTGCTTAATGTTATGTCCACGAGAAGCAAAGTCATTTGCTATCTCTTCATCAACAACTAAGTTGACTGTGTACATTGGTTCAAATGTCGTGTTAGGCTCTTTAATACTTGCCCAATACGCAGTTCCTTCTACTATCATATTTACCTCCTACGGTTTAGTTAATAGTTTGTTAAAAATTGAGAGAGTTTAGAGCTGACTACTCTCGGAGTCATGGACTGAAGCCAAACCAAATAGTTTACATTTGGAGATAGAGGGCTTAAAGTTCTTTGGTTGCTCGATGTCATGTTGCACATCATACACCAATACTCACTCAATGTCAAGTGTTTTCTAAAAGATTATCTAAATAATCTTCATCTATATCTTCTAATAATGTTATTAGAAATTTATCTTCTTTTGTTTCAACAGTATGTGGTATATCTATATCATGTTTTATTTTTAAAAAGTCTACACTTTCTGTAAATTCTTTGTACTCTTCTTTAGTTAAAATTGCTTTCATCTTCCTTGTCCTTTATATGCTTTATAACTTCTTCGTTTATGTTTATTCATGTGAGCTGTTGATATTTTAACACCTCTAGAACGACCTCCTGTGCCCTGTGAGGTACACTTTTTAGTATGGTCTATACTTTGTATTACTTTGTGTTTTAATGCCATTATAATCCTTGTTTAAATTCATTAAAAAAATCATTACACCAAATACTTTTATGTTTGTTACTTTCATTTAAACAAAGTAAAGCAACAGTTAGTGCTAAAATTATTCCTAAATAATTAAAATCTTTTATATCAAATTTCATATTCTACTTTCTCCTTTTTTCTTTTATCATTATATTTAATAACAACTCTACCACTATTATATCCTGTAGTTTCTGTTGTCCATTTACCCTCTTCAAATCTAACCTCTATAAATTTTATAGAGTTATCAAGTCTTTCTTGTTCTAATTTTTCTTTTTGTTTCTGCACTCTATCAATGTGTTGAGTCATGAGTTAAGTCCTCTATTGTTTTGAAAGCATCAGACAATACATTATCATCTATGTTTTCTTTTAAGTTTCTTAAGTAATCAATGTCCATATCTTTAACATCCCATATTTTACCATCTAAACTTCTTGTTATAGTTTTAATGTCCTCAACCATGTCTATACCTATCATGCTATCTACAGCAGAATATACAGAGCCACACCAAGTCTTAAGACTATCTGGTTTTCCATTAATTACTACATCTATTATATACTCATCCATTATTTGATATCTCCATTAGTTCTTTGTATGTTGTTATGTTTGGATATTGTTTTAAATATTTCATTATCCATTTGTCTGTCATGTATGACACATGTAATTGTCCTTGACCAAAAGCATGTGTCTGTTCAGGAAGTAGTCCCTCAACATTGCCTATATTAATATCTTTTGCTTGGTCTTCAGGCAATAGTTCCCTCAACCACTCAACTTGTATAGGTCTGACTAGCTTCCTAAGTTTTTTAATTTGTTTTGCGTTCACACTAAACTCCTATAAATAATTTAATTAATCCTGTAAGTAATACAAAAGTTGCTACTGCATTTAATACTATCAATGCTCTATCGTTCCACATCAATCCTACTATAGTCCACATAAAACAACCAATAAAACTTAACACTAAATCTATTTCAGGAAAGTTTTGAACAGACCTAAAACAAATTGCTAATATTATAAAGCAACTAGCAATCCATTTTATATACCAGTCTGCTGTTTTTTTTTCTACTTCCATGCTTTAAATTCCATGTAAGGTGTTTCTCTGTGTCCTTCAGGTAACCATTCTACCACATCTTTTATCTCTTGTAAAGATAAAGTTGTAGAAACACTATTACCCTCAACATCATGACTCATTATAAGACCTCTACCTGCTATAGGTTTACCATAAATAGTAAAGTATCTATTATCTTTTAATAGTCCTTCATCATCAACATATAAATCATCTTTATTTGAAAGTGCTACAACATCAAATGTGCTACACTCTGTTAATAAATATATGTCCTCTATATTTCCTAGTATGTTTACCTCTTTGACTGTTTCATCAAATGGATTTATTAATATTCCTTTCATTATTATAACCTCCCAGTTTCAAATATATTTTCTGCAATAAAGAATAGTATATCTTCTCTATCATCATCTTCATGCAGTCCATAAACTTTAGATACAGTTTGTATGTCTGCTTCAAGTTTACCCTCTCGGTCTAGCAGTTCTACCTCTTGCATTATCTTTTCAAATTCTTTTTCATTGTGTTGATTGCTCATTAAATACCTCCTGTCTATAAACTTTAGCAACAATATCTTCTCCCTCTACTCTACCAAAAGGACTACTACATACTTTCATAATATTACATCTATTATCAAACTTTTCTTTTTGTTTATCACAAATATCTTGTGCAACTTTTACTGCACCTTTGTCAGTATCAGACCAAATATTTAATGATAATTCTACTCTATATCTATCCATGTTATCTCCTTATAATTTTAATCTAACCAAAGTACATCTACATCTACATCTGGTTGCTCATCACTCATTTCTCCCATATGTTTTCTTAATATTCTAATCGCATGGATTACATCTAGTTCCATGATGTCTACCCATTCCTCACGACTATCACTATGATACACCCATTTCTCTGCCATGTCAACAGGTATTTTATTACCTAATACTTCTTGTATTTTTATTACTTGTTTAAGTTTCATTGTTATCTCCTTCTTCATCATCATCATCTAACCCCATGATAATTATTTTGTCATTGACAAACTCTTTACCAAAAGAATCTTCTAGTTTTTCTTTTAACGCTTTGTTAAAATCTTTTATGTTATCACTCATACTATCTCCTTTACATATGTATCTTGTATTACTATATCCTCACACTCTCCATTGGCAGACATTTCTCCACCCTCAAAAGCTTTACTCCAAGCTTCTTCTTTATTCTTGGCTTCTACTTCAACTACATTTCTGTAAGCTAAAGTTTCCATTACTTTGTATTTCATATTCCTTTGCCCTCAAACCTACGCTGTGCTTCAATCTCAGCTTCATCATAAGTCATACCCTCATCAACACACTCATCAAAGATTCTCTCTAATTGTTGTGCATTGTGGTCGTCTCCAAAGTATTTACTCTCTGGATTTGTATCTATGATCTCAGCATCATCATAGTAATCATCTACAATTTGGTCTACTTTATTTCTATTCATAATTTATTCCTCGATTAGTTTAACTTTGTTAAAGTGTTTATCAAAAGCTTGTACTTTATCTGCCCACTTCCAATCCACATCACATTCATGGTAGTTATCAACTAGAATAACATCTCCATTTTTTAGTTCTATATTAAGTTGTGCCCACTTTACCCAACAATCTTTGATATCTTTAGAATCTATATTGATTGATTCAATATCAAATTGTAAGACTTGTGGATAATGTGCTTCAATATATTTTGCTATACTCATAGTTTATCTCTTAGTAATTAAACATAGATATCTATTCTCCAAGAAGTTAAAGACAATGCCCCTACTTGTTTTGTAGATCACTCTATTATCAACTCTTGATGATCGCTTGTTGTTAGCAATTCTAAACTTCAACCCCAACAAATTTACATGATGAAATTTCTTGTCGTTGTTATACTTATCACTAAATGTTTTTACATTTATCATATCATTCACTCCTAGCTTTACGCTAATTGTATTACATTAATTACAAAGCCAGATTTATCTTGCCTAGCTTTGCCCTTCGCTTTCAGACCTACCACGCTATTAGGTTTGTCTAAAAATCTCATATCATGGGTATCCCCATCAATAACTTTTAATCCTTTGAACATAGTCGGTAGTATTTTATTCTTAAACACTACTGCTTTGTTGTTCGGTACTTTATCAAACATCTTCGCATACTTCTCATTCGCTTCGCTGTAGCTCCATGTTAAATGATAGTTTGGTATATTGTCAACTTTTCTAGTTGGTATCTTTGTATAGTCATAGAATTGTACATTTGGAAACATTTCAAATATATTCTGTCCTTCTATGTCTATCTTCTCCCATTGTATATCACTCGTGCCATTCAACCTTATTGCAGGTAGCTTGTCTTTACGTTTACAGGCTCTTAAGAATGTATGTATATCTTTTACCAAGACTTGCATAAATTCCTCTCTATCGTCTAAGAATAGATCGGTTTTCTTTTGCCTAGCCTTTTGGATACTTGGATACACTCCACCAAGTCCAGCAGTATTTAAACAAGCATCCTTGCACTTGGCTATGTCTTGATATGGACATATCTTTGTGCTGACTGGTCGCAAATGCATAATGCAAGACCAATACTTTTCTGATACTTTATT
>NZIO01000021.1 GCA_002689925.1 Candidatus Pelagibacter sp. | reverse complement strand
CCAATATTAAACAATTATGCTAACACTATTAATTATCAAGGAGGAACTCAAAAGTTCATAAAAGAAGTAATTAATAAATTAGCAAAAACTTAAAGGTTATATAAATGTCGTTTGATTTAACGAATAAGAATATCCAAGATACCTTTCAGAATCTATTACAACAGACTGGGAGTACTGGTGAGGTTTATGATTTAGAAGGTAATCAGGTTACAGATTTAAATATTGCCACTATCAGTTCTTCTGCTGTAAATACTTCGGTAGTAGACATACCAAATGGTAGTGACCAAGCAGGTAATAAGTTACATTCAAGAAGTGGAACACTTTATTTTGGTGATACAAATCTTGAAACTGGTGGTAGTGGATTATCAAATGTAGTTGAAGACACAACACCACAATTAGGTGGAAATTTAGATTTAAATTCACAAACCATTAATGGTAGTGGAAATATAAATTATTCAGGTAGTATTGAAATAAACACAAGTAATGCTACAGATGATTTCTTTTTATTGAAATCAGGTAGTTTGAATAGTTTGAAGGTAAATAATCAAGGTGTTCTACAATTAGGAGCATTTTCATTTACACCTACAGCAGTAAAAGGTGGAATGTATTATGATGATGATGATGATGAATTTTATGCAGGAAAACAGAATTAAAATTAATGAAAAATAATTTTTATATATACTTATATATGAAGTATTAATAGGAGAATATTATGGCCGAATGGAAAAAGATAATAACAAGTGGTAGTCATGCTGAACTGGCAGGAGTTACTGGTTCTAAAGGATTTCACGGTTCCGGAACAGATTTAACATTTTCAGATACTGCTATGGTAACTGGGGATGCTTTAGTATTTGTAGATGCTGATGGTGGAACTAAAAAAGATAATATCTCCGATGTTGTTACTTTACTTGCAGGTGATGGTATACAAAATTCATCTAATAAATTTGCAATTGATGTTGATGTTATGGCAGGTGTAGGTTTAACTGCAGACAATACAAATGAAGAATTAGATGTAAGTTCAGCTCAAACAGGTATTCAAACTATTTACAATACTGGTCTTATCATTGGTAGAGCTGAAGACGATACAACTATAAACTTTACAGCAGATGATACAATTGTACTTGATGCAGGAAGTACGGCAGCTTTAACAGCTACTACTGCTGGTATTAGTGTAACAACTACAGGTTCAATATCTCGTGTTGAATCAACACAAATTTCAAGTTCAAATGTATTGTCAACTACATTGACTGCAACTTCAGCCTCAATTAACACTATTGGTGCATTCACCTTAGGTGGGAAATTAACAGCTGGTACTATAGAAATTGAAGGTAGTAATTTTGACATCAATGGTGGAACAATTGATGGAATCACATCATTAACTGCTGGTGGAAATTTAGATATTGGTACACACGATTTTAGAGCACGAAACTTAACAGCTGATGCATTAGCAGCAGGTAAAGTATTATTTACAGGAACTGCAGGTTTATTATCAGTAGATTCAAATTTTTCATTTGCTAGTGATACACTAACAGCAAAATCAGGTTCATTTGATGCTATTTCTTCTGAAAACATTTCAGGTTCATTAAGAGGTGATGCAGACATAAATGTATTAAATGTAGTTGGAACAGGTTCAGCTGGTTATTTAACTGCTGTAGAAATAAGTGGTTCATTTAGAGGTGATGGTTCTAATCTATCAGGTGTCGGTTTTCAAATTGACGAATTATCTAATACACTTACTGCAGTTGCTCAAGATGATTTATTAGTAGTAGCTGATGTAGACGATTCAAATGAAGAAAAGAAAATAACTTTTTCAAATTTTGAAGACCAAATATTTTCAAATATAAATGCAGCATCTTCAGACATAGCAATAGTAGCAGGAGGAGCAATAACACTTGCAAACAATTCAGTTGGAAACGATGAGATGGCTGATGACGCAATTGGAAACGCCGAGTTAAAACAAAACGAAGATATAACTTTACAGGCTTTAACCACAACTAATAATCTTTCAGTAGGTGGAAATGCAATCATAACAGGTGACTTAACCGTAAATGGTGAAACCACGGTAGTATCATCTTCAAATCTTGAAGTAAGAGATAGATTTATATTATTGAATAGTGGTTCAAATGCTGGTGATGGTGGTATTATTGTTCAACACGGAAATACTGGTTCAGGTTCAGCTTTTGCATATGATGTGTCTGTTAATAGATGGGGATTCCCAAAATCAGGTTCAACAGGAAAAACAGAACATACCGTTTCTCCAGAAGCATATGTTTCAGCAGTTGTAACAGATGATAATGAAGCAGAATTTAGAAAAAACGGAAACATCAGAGTTCAAAGTGGTGAAATTTTTATTTTTGTTGAATAAGAGGTATGAATGGCATTAAACTTTAAAGGTGGTTTCAAAGTAGGTGGTGTTGAATATCGTCACCCATTAACATCAGAAGAGATAAGATTTATTTTAGAAATTTTTAAAAAATGTAATTTTACAGGTGAAGAAATGGAAAACTTAATTGTTGTCACTATGAAATTACAAGAAGAATATAATAAGGTTTTAGAAAAAGAACAACAGACAAAGTGATTATTGGCCCAATGTGTGGCAACATTGGGAAGTGGGCTTAATCAGAAGTAACCAACCATAATTAGGAGGAATCAATGCCAAACTGGAAAAAAGTTATTACTTCAGGTAGTAATGCACAACTCAATCAAATTACAGCAAGTGGAGACATAAGTGTTGGTGATGCCACGGTAAAAACATTAACACTTACACATCACACAGACGGGACTGATAGAAGTGCTTATCCTGGTAATTTCTATATGGGCAGTAACAATGTTATCAGTAGTGATGATAGTTTATATGTTGATGGGGCATTTAGAGCTGGTGATGGTATATTTATTGTAAGTAATTCTCCAACAACTGATGAAGTTGTGACAATAGATGGAAATATGAATATTTCTTCACATATAACCGCAAGTGGAGACATAAGTTCAAGTGGTATAATTCATTCAAGTAGTTCTATAAAAACCAATTTAACTAAACTTGTGACTTATGATGACGCAACTGGTATATTTCACATAACTGCTTCAAGTGGGTTCGTTAATGGGGCTGGTGGTGGAACAACAACAAATGGTTTAACTGCTGGAACTGGTGTTGATATGGGTAATGGTACAGGTGGCCAGATATTCAATGGTGCATCTGCTTTGACATTAAATTTAGATTTAACTGAAGTTATTACATCCGATGGAGCTAATAGAGTTTTAACTTCTGATGGTGATGGGACTTTAACTGCAGAAGCTAATTTAGCTTTTGATGGTAATGGTGTAGATGTAACTGGTCACATAACCGCAAGTGGTACAATAAGTGCAAGTGGAACAATTATTGCTGACGCCATTACAACTGGTAACTCTGCATTCCATAATGGTATATTCAATTCTGGTCCTGTCAATCCAAAATTAAAAATTAGTTCTTCAAACGACATTTTAATAGAATCATCTGATGACATTTTTTTCAAATCAGATGGAACTACAATAGCTCAAATTAAAGGTGGTGAGGCTATACTTGATTTAAATGGAACATTAGATGTATCATCACACATAACCTCAAGTGGAAATATAAGTTCAAGTGGTATAATTAATGCAAGCGCATCTATAAAATCTAATTTGACTAAACTTGTTACATATGATGATGCAACTGGTATATTTCACATAACTGCATCATCTGGATTTGTTAACGGTGACGGTGGCGGTGATGGTGATATGACTGGAGTTGATTTGACTGGTGGTTCAGGAATAACGATTGGGAGTGAAACCAATACAACTTCAGGTGATTATTCAGCTACAATATCTGTTGCATCAGCTACAATTTCAGGTTCATTTTTAGGACAAAATGTATTAAGTGGTTCTGCTCTTGAAGGTACGAGGACTATAATAAGTGGTTCAGTAAATTCAACTGGTTCATTTGGAAGAGTTGAAGCTGTTGGAATCATAACAGCTGAAGGTTTAGTAATTAGTGATGACGCTGAAATTACAGATGATTTAACGGTTAATGGTGATATAGATTTAGAAGGTGATATTGATGTAAATGGAACAGCAAATTTAGATGCGGTTGATATTGATGGTAATGTTCAACTCGGCGGAAATCTCACCGTAGGTACTAATGGTTCAAGTCACGATATTGAAGTGCATTCAAATACTTCAGGTAAAAAGTTTAACTGGCATGCAACTAATGCTTATATGAATTTTGTAGACAATACAAAACTCTCATTCGGAACACCTGCGACTGCTGGTGGCTATGATAGTGCTATATATTCTGATGGTACGGTTAACCGATTTCAAGGTGTTATAGGTGATATACTATTGGATACTCATGGTGATAATTGTAACCGAGTTTTTATTTCTGGTTCAGGTCAGAGTAATTTTGCAGTCCATGGACACATAACCGCAAGTGGAAACATAAGTGCTAGTGGTAATGTTATTACATCACAAGTTGGAAGTGCTGATGATGATTTACTTGTAAGAGGTGAGAATATTACAAACACATTAGATGTAGGTGGAGATTTTATTATTCAGGAAGGTGTTACTGAAAGATTAAAATTTGATGGTGGTGATGATAGTTTTACACTCACAGGAAACATAACCACAAGTGGAAACATAAGTTCAAGTGGAACAATCATATCCAATGACATAACAGCCGATGCTGTAACTGGTGTGGATTCAATATTAAATACAGGTTTAAAAGTTGGTAGAGATTCTACGGATTTAATTGATTTTACATCAGATAATCAAATTAAATTTAGAGTTAATGATGTTAATGAATTTGTACTGGCAGAAAATATTTTCCGACCAGGTGGAAGTGGTGGTGCTGGATTGGGTAATTCTGCTAAAAAATGGTCTGAATTAGTTGTCAACCACATAACCGCAAGTAACAACATAAGTGCGAGTGGATTATTAATGTCAAGTGCATCTATAAAAGGCAATTTAACTAAACTTGTTACATATGATGATGCAACTGGACAATATCATATAACTGCCTCAAGTGGATTTGTCAATGGAAGTAGTGGAGGTGGTTCAGGTGATATGACTGGTGTCGACTTAACAGGTGGAACAAATGTATCAATTGCAAGTGAAACTAATACAACATCAGGTGATTATTCAGCAACAATAAATCTTGATGATTCAATAACTCTTGCTGGTGATTTTTTACAAAGCGGTCCCGGAGCAGGAAACTATGTTAGTTCAAGTCAAGGTAATTTAGAATTAAGTGGAAGTGGTAAAGGACAATTAGAAGTTGATTACAGATTATTCGATACTGGTTCAGGAGGTGTTGCAGGTTCTGTAGGTCAAGCTGTAGGTGATGTTATTAAATTTGGTGGTTCAGTTACATCTCCAGGAAGATTATATCATTTAACTGGAACTGGTACTTGGTCCACAACACGAAGAGATATAGTAGGTTCTTGTACAGGCTCTTTGGCTATAGCATTAGGGACTAATTCAACAAATGATGGTATGATGATAAGAGGTATGGTTAGTTGTTCTACTCAATTTTCATATTCATCATCAATAGGGGGACCTGTTTACATAGGTAGTTCAGCAGGAAAAATAAATAATACCGTATCATCTACAAGTGGTGACATAGTAAGAGTTGTAGGCCATAGTTATGGTAATGGTGTTGTTTATTTTAATCCTGATAACACATTTATTGAAGTTGCATAATGGCAAACATAAGTAAAATAAAAAAAGTACCTATAGATAATATTACAAAACTTTCTAACAGAACTTTAGCAGAAGGTGATTCTGTTTTAGGGTTATTGAAACCATCAGGTGGAACTCAAGTAATAGCATTATATAATTTTGAAGACCAAACCACTCAAGAAAGTGGTGCTAGTGATTGGAACCCATCTGGAACGCATTCAGGTTGGGAAACAGATACAGCAGTTGTTACTGGTGGTGGTTCTTGGGGTAATCCAGCAAGTAATGGAAACACAACAACAGATGGGTGGAATTTAGGTTTTGGTTCAACAACAAGTGGTGGAACAGGACCAACTGGTGCACTTCATGCTGATTTAGATGGTTCACACGATACAAGTGGAAGATATATGTATGTAGAAGGAACTGGTGTAAAAGATGATAGAGTTTGTGTTGTAAGAACTCCTGGATTTAATTTTTCAACTGCAATGAACAACACTGGTAATGATTTAAATTTAAAATTTTGGTTACATCAATATTCATCAAACAATAGTGGTCACAATTTATACATTTATATTGATGATTCTTCAACTTCTACTGAATCAGATGCTACTTTACTTCATACTATTACTGATTTTACTGAATATAATACTTTTAGTGCAAATTGGAGTCAAAAAACCGTGAGTTTAAATAGTTATAGAACAACAGATGCTACTCATTATATTTATTTTGTAGCAGATGGTGCAACAACTTTTAGATGTGATATTTGTATAGACAATGTTGAATTTAAGGAAGGTTAGAAATGATTTGTGAATATTGTAATGAAAATATGAAAGATGGTACATATGTTTGTACAACAGAAGGTTATAGTGTTTTAGATAGCAATGATAATTTAGTTCAAATTGTAGCTACTCATAGTGGTATACCTGCAGATGATGAAGAAGTAGATGAATCAGAACCTGTTAAGTATTGTGAATGTCAAGTATATTTTTTAAATTACTACAGACCTAATTCAGGAGGTATCTAAGTATGCCTTATGTAGATATATTACCTGGTGATTCAACAGCTGTTGGTTATAGTGATGAAACAGATAGTGGAACGAGTGGTTGTGTAACACATGCTGGTAATGCACTTACAGATAATGGTACTAATTGTCTTGTTCAAAGAAATGATGGAACTGGTGGAGTAGCTGTAGGTGCTTGTTACAATGGTGTTATAGAACTTATTTGGGACGATGCAGGCTCTTTACCAGATGGTGTATCAATAAATGGTATACAATTTATTTTTGAATGTAAAGGTAATTTATATGATTTAACTGATGGTGTGCAATATAGAGTATCAACAGACGGAGGTAGTAATTATTCATCGTATCAAGATGCTGACTTGACTGGTATGGCAAATAATAAAGCTTCAACATTATCAGTTATAGCTGTCCCATCTTCTGCAGCAGGTAATCCACCATTTGGTGTATCTGCTACATTAAATAAATCTGGATTAGAAACTGAACAACTTAAACTAAGATTTAAACTTAATTCATTAAATCCTAATACAAGTAGATTCAATGTTGACTATGTTAAGGCAAGAATACATTATGCAGTATCTAACCCTGAGATAAATACACGATGTGCAATTGGTGGTGTTTTAAGTATAAAAGGTGGAAGTTTACTAATTAAATAATAAATATATTTGATATTTATAAATAGACCAAGAGAGAGACTTTATGCCAATAACATTTAATTCAGAAGGAGGATTCCTTAACGGGACCGTTAGTTCAAGTAATGGTGATTTGTTTATTACCACAAGTGGTTCTGCTGGTTCAATTCATATTGGCAATCAAGTATTAACAGGTTCTCAAATTATTGAAAAAGATGACGCTGGTAAAATTAGAAATAAAAGAACATTCAATGCAGATGGAACAATCACACAAGAAAAATTTGACCAAAATGGAAAAATAACTGAAACAAAAGTTAAAAATCCAGGTTCTGGAAAAGAAACTTTTCGAAGTGCAAGTGCTACAACAAATCAAATAGAATTTCAACAAAATTCAAATGGAGCTTTTATTTCGGTTTCTGGTTCTTCACCTGGATTCAATGTTATTAATTCACCAAGAAAATCATATAGACTGATTAGAGAAACACAAGACCAATATATTGATTTGTCTAATCCTCAATTCAATCTTTGGACAAATGGTATTGCTCAGAGTGATTTTACATACGATGCTACTAAAGTATACTCAGGTTCTTTTGTATTTTCACCAGCATCAAATATGTCTACTCCAATATTAATTTTAAGTAAATCAGGTGATGTAAGAATACCTGGTAAATTATATGCAGAAGAATATCATACTGAATTTATTTCATCATCAATTCTTTTTAGAAGTGGTTCAACACAATTTGGTAACTCACACGATGATACACATACATTTACAGGAACATTTGTAAATGCAATAACTGCTAGTGGAAACATATCTTCAAGTGGAAACATAACTGCCGTATCAATGAGTGGTGATGGTAGTGGTTTGACAAATATAAGTGCAACGGTAAATGCATCTGCAATAACTGGTTCATTTAAAACTTTATCAGCAAGTTTGGCAACAAGAATAAATACTGAAGTTGTAGCCAATTCATCAACAAGTTCATTTGTATTAAATTCACAAACTAGCTCATTCGCAACATCAGAGTACTCATCTGGAGACATCAGTGGTTCATTTTTACAATTATCACAATCAATAGGTACATCAAGAGCATTAAAAACTTCTGTAAGTGGCTCATTTACAGCATTGTCTTCAAGTTTAACAACAAGAATAAATACTGAAGTTGTAGCCAATTCATCAACAAGTTCTTTTATAACTGATTCACAAACTGGTTCATTTGCAACATCAGAGTACTCATCAGGTGATATTAGTGGTTCATTTTTATCATTAAGTAGCTCCATAGCAACTTCAAGAGCTTTAAAGACAACTATAAGTGGTTCATTTAAAACTTTATCTGCGAGTCTTGCTACAAGAATAAATACAACCGTAGTTGCTAATGCATCAACAAGTTCATTTTTAACACCAAGTGATACAGGTTCATTCTTAACAACCTCACCATATTCATCTGCAGATATTAGTGGCTCTTTTTTATCATTAAGTAGTTCTATAGCAACTTCAAGAGCATTAAAGTCTGGAATTAGTGGTTCATTTAGAACTTTATCGGCAAGTTTAGCAACAAGAATAAACACAACCGTAGTTGCTAATGCTTCTACGAGTTCATTTGTATTGAATTCCCAAACAAGTTCTTTTGCAACATCAGAATATTCTTCTGGAGACATCAGTGGTTCATTTTTATCATTAAGTAGCTCCATAGCAACTTCAAGAGCATTAAAGTCTGGAATTAGTGGTTCATTTAAATCACTATCAGCAAGTTTAGCAACAAGGATAAATACAGAGGTTGTAGCTAATGCCTCGACAAGTTCATTTGTTTTAAATTCACAAACAGGTTCATTTTTAACTACATCTCCTTATTCATCTGGTGATATTAGTGGTTCGTTTTTAGCATTATCACAATCAATAGGTACATCAAGAGCATTAAAATCTGGAATTAGTGGTTCATTTGTTTTAGTTTCTTCAAGTTTAGCATCAAGAATTTCAATTGCAGAGTCAGAATTAGGAAATACATTAATCAGTTCATCAGCTCAAATAGCAAGTAATATATCAGGTTCTTGGGAAAGTTTAGGTTTATTATCAGGGTCGGCTCAAATTGCTACTTCTATAAGTGGTTCTTTTGTAGAAGCGTCATCAAGTTTTTCGACAAGAATAACAACTGCTGAATCTGAATTAGGAAACACTTTAATTAGTTCGTCTGCTCAAATTACAACCGATATAAGTGGTTCATTTACTGCTGCTTCTTCATCATTCTCAACGAGAGTAAGTGCTAACGAAGTCATTACTGCTAGAACATTGGTATCAAGTTCAGCTCAAATAGCAAGTGATATAAGTGGTTCATCAACTACATTATCATCAAGTTTAGCTTCAAGAACAACAACATTAGAAAGTAGTATTGATACAATATCTACGGCAACAGGTTCATTATTGAATAGTGTAGCATTTATATCGAAACTAACAGGTTCATATGCTGTAACAGGTAGTGATGTTTCGTTTGGTGATATAACTGCAGATAAATTAATTGTAACTCAATTTACAGCATCTTTTATAACTTCTTCAACTATTCAAACTGAAGGTTCAAATACATTTGGCGATACATCAAGTGATACTCATACATTTAATGGTGAAATTATTGCACAAAATGATATAAGTTCAAGTGGATTAATAACCGTAAATAATAAATTACAATTTGGTGCAGATAGTGAAATAAGAACCGTAAATGCTGCAGCCTCAAGTGGTGATTTAAAAATAATACCAGATGGAGACTTACAATTAGGATATTCAAGAACAGATAATATTCTAATAGGTAGACCTGATAACACAGGTGCATCAACTAAAATTTATGGTGGGGTAGCTACAGAAGCAATAAAATTAATAAACAATCGAATGATTGTTAATTCAAACATAACCGCAAGTGGAGACATAAGTGCAAGTGGAACTGGAATATTTAATAAATTAGAAATACACGGGGCTGATGGTACTTTAGCTGCAGATTATATAATTCATAAAGATGATGACAATACAAAATTTGGATTTCCACAAAATGATAAATTTAAAATAAGAACCGCTGGAACTGATAGATATGTTGTAGATACTACTCACACATTTACAGGAGATATAATTGCAGATTCAGACATAAGTGCTAGTGGAACTATTAAAGGTGGAATTTATCATTCTTTTGGTAATATATTAGGAACTTATCATGGAGGTTCTGATACAATAAAATTAGCTAATAGTACTGACAAAACAGAATTAAGAGGAACAAATATTACGATTAGTGGACCTGTAACCGCAAGTGGAGATATAAGTTCAAGTGGAGTTATATATGGAAAACAAATTCAACATACTTATCATCAGTTTAATAATGATTCTAATGCTAGTGCCAACTACATTCCAGCACCTGGTGGTTATATTGTTGAAAGCACTTCAATAAATTATTATAGACAATGGTTAGCACCATATAAAGGTAAAATTAAAAAAATTGTTATACATGCAGAAAATGATTGTGGAACTACGAGAGTTAGTTTATACCATAATGGCGTATTTTCAGGGTATCATCAACAAGCATTAGGTGCAACGACAGCAGTAGTGTTTGATGACTTCACAGGTGGTTTAAGTGGTAATCCTGATTTTAGTCAACACGATTTGTTAGCAATAGCTGTAGACCCAGGTAATATACCAGGTGATGTTAATTTAGTATGTAGTTGGGAGTATGAAATAGATTCATAGGAGTGAATAGTGGCAAAATATAAAGAAAGAACAGAAGAAGATTTATTTATAAAACCAAAACGAAGAGCAAAAAACTTTTTCGTTACAAGTAGTGCCAAAATGGATGAAAAAGATGGTGTAACTAAAACTACAATTAGTAGTAGTGTGTTTACTGAAATGTCAAAATCTTTTGCAGATGGTGAATATCTTTTAGATGATGGTATAAGAGAAATAAATGGCTCTGTTCTTTATATGTTACAAGAAATGCAAACAGACATTGATGATTTATATAATGAAGCTTCAGCAAGTGCATTTCAATCAAGTTATTTTCCCGTAGCAAGAATTGATTCAGGTTCGTTTGCAGATGTAAGTTCAAGTGGATTAATTACAATGATGACAGCTTCAATTGGTGGTGGAATATTCACATCTGCTTCATTAGCAGCAGGTGGTGGTGGTGGAAGTGTTGATTTTGAACAAGTTGACTCTACTCTTGCTCCTGATGGAGATGATTCAAGAGATTTAGGTTTTGGTAATAGACAATGGAGAAATCTATATCTTGATGGAACTGCAAACATTGATAGTCTTTCAGCAGATTCATTTGCAAAACCTCCTGCACCTGTTGTTCTAACAGCTACAACATTAAAAAGTTCTTTAGTAAATGTTACAGGATTACATACTCTTGTATTAAATAGTTCAAATGCTTTAAGTATAACAGGTTTAAGACCTGCACATTCAGGACAAGAATTAACAATTATGAACATTGGTAGTGGAGCAGTAACAATAACTCGTGCATCAAATCTTGCAGTTAGAACAATTTATAATGCAAAAGGTGCAAGTCTAACAATCAATCAACATCAAGCTTACAAATTCGTATGTAATCCAAATCAAGTTTGGTATCAGATTAGTTAAAAAACTCTATCTTTCTTAACTTTCCTTATATTTATATATGAATAGCACTATATAAATGGAGAACCATTTTGGTTAATTTAAAACAATTACTTACCGAAGGTGTCTTTGATAAAGGTATCTTAAAAGCTGTTTTTATGGCTGGAGGACCTGGTTCAGGCAAATCTTATGTTGCCAGTCAAATATTTGGTATTCCTAAAAAAATGAACATATCTATAGGTGGTTTAAAATCAGTTAATTCAGATACAGAATTTGAGTTTTTATTAAAAAAGTTTGGTTTTGAAACATTTGGAACTGGTAGATTAGATATTGACCAATGGCCTGATGAGGTATTTGATGCTATAGCTGGTGGAGATGAAGATTCTGAAAAGATGACGGTTAGAAAAAAAGCTAAACTACTAACAATGGCTAGAAAAAAACAATATATGGAAGGTAGATTGGGAATGATAATTGATGGTACAGGTCACGATTATGCTAAACTATCAAAGGAGAAAAAACAATTAGAAGCTATGGGATATGATTGTTCTATGATATTTGTAAATACCAGTTTAGAAGTAGCTAAAAAAAGAAATTCAGAAAGAGCAAGAAGATTACCTGAAAAGATATTAGAAAAGTCTTGGAAAGATGTACAAAACAATCTTGGTAAATTTCAAGGGTTGTTTGGAAGTAAATTTGCAGTTGTAGATAATTCTAAATTTTTAAAACCTGGAGATGCTCAAAAGAAATTTGGAATGATAACAAAAAAATATATAGATAAATTTATAAAATCACCTATAAAAAACCATATAGGTAAAAAATGGATTAAACATAATTTAATTTTAAAAGGTAAAAAATAGATTTTTGAAAGATAAGTAGGTTACACTAACTTATAACCGCATAACGGAGAACTATGATGGAAGAACAAGTCCAATCAATGGTTTCAGAAATGCTCGGAAAGTACGGGTGGTTATTTTTAGTTGGTGTTCTAACATTACTCTTCAGGTCTACAATTGAAAAACTTGTAGCTGGATTTATGATATTTCAGGGTAATGATTACAACGAGGATGATGTTGTCGAGGTAGATGGAAAACCCGGAAGAATAGTTAGGGTTGGGATTTGGTCAACAACATTTTTCACTTATGATGTCAGAGATGGTATCATAGTTGGAGGAGCAAAGCTGGTCGTTCAGAATGACAAACTGAAAGACTTGAAAATAGAAAAACCTTTACCACTTTTGGATTTGTCAAAATATAAAGTGGATACGACTTGTCAAGAGTTATTAACAGAATTGACAGAGTTACAAAAAAAGAAAAAGTAGGAGAAAGTAAATGAATAAATTACTATCGATACTATTAACAATAACTATCTTATTCGGAAATGAAGAAGGTAGTAATTACTTTGTAGATAACTTTTTAAAGTATTCTACATTTTACACGAGTGTGAGTTTAAATGCTCCATTTGAAGTTCAATCAAGATGGGAAGTTGATGTAGACAATGGAACATTTCTTGAGACAACAAAGGAAAATGAATTAGAATATAATTTATCTATTGGTGTTAGAAAACTTGCGAGATTTAAATACCAAGCTAAAGGTAAAAAGTTTTATGATGGTTCTGAAAAAGAATTATCAGATGTTGCTACAATTGGTAATGTGAGTGGTTGGGAATATTTAGTTAAGTATTCTTCAATTCGTTCATTTGGTGAAGAATTTGTAGATACAGAATCTTGGGTTAGATACTTAGGTGATAATTATGTAATCAAGGGAGGATATACAAACTTTGGTAGACAAGATTTAGAGTTTGGACAAATTGATGCCAGATGGAGAAAACCACTTGGTACAAATTGGAACTTAACTCTCGGTGGTAGTTTGAGAGGACACCCTGCATATGGTTTATTTCCTTTCAATGATTGGTTGGCCGGTTCTAACGGACAATGGTGGACATTGGCTTATGGATATGGATATTCAGATGAGTATTGGTTTGAAGATTTAAACGATAATGGTATTCAAGACCCTGGTGAATTTGGTAGTTATGAATGGTATGATGAAGATGGTGAATTAATTGCAGAAACTGATGATGAATTTTATGAATACTATTATGGTGATGTGATTAATCTTTACAATGAAGAAGAGATTGATAAGTTAGGATATCAATGGGAATCTTCACTTGTTATCGGTGTTGATTATTATTTATATGATAAACAATATTGGGTTCACGGATGGGCTTCAATTATTCCAATTAGTAAAGGTTTAACAGATTATGCTTTCATATATGAAACTGGTGATATTGATTTTGATATTGGTTTAGTGGCTGGATATAAATTTAACAGAAACATTGGTATCTTCGGTGAAGGTAGATATTTAAAATATTTTGGAATAGATGCTTATGAACTTAAAGCAGGAATTAATGTGACAATATTCTAATGGCAATGATAGGTGAAATATTAGTATCTAAAGGATACATAACTCAACAACAACTTGATGGTGTATTGGCTGTTAAAGGTGATACTGCTCAAGTAGGAGAAGTTCTCATACAATGGGGATTACTTAGTCAAGAGCAATTGATGGAAGCGTTGGAAATTCAAGCTCCACCTCCTCCACCTCCTCCACCTCCACCGCCAGTTCAACAACAGATACCACAACAACCTGTGTATCAACAACCGCCTGTACAACCACAAGTAGCACAACCAAGTGGTGGACCAGATTTAACAATGGATAATTTACAAACATCAAAGTTTAAAATTGATTTAAAAACTATGATTTATATAGGTTCATTATTAGTATCAGGTATTACAATGTATTTTACATTTATGGGTGAGTTAGATTCACGATTTGCGGCACTTGAAGGTAATGATAAAGATTTAATGGTTGAAATAGATAGAAGACTTACAGAATTAGAAAACACATTTACACCAATTGGTGATGGAGTTTATTCAGTAGACCCAAATACAACTTGGCCACCATCTCGTGGTGAGTATAGTATGAAACAGAATATGAATGCAAATAAAATTACTGAAATAGAAAAAGAAAT
>NZIO01000020.1 GCA_002689925.1 Candidatus Pelagibacter sp. | reverse complement strand
TATTTTGACATATTAAGAAAAACTCCAATTCATAATTGGCATGTAGAAAATAAAGCTGAGTTTGAAAATGTAGGTCAGTGGAAACGAGCTTGGTATTATCCTAATAAAAATGAAAATATGCAAGACGCTGTTCAAAGGGAAAGCAAAGCTGCTAGAGATAGCGCAGGTATACTTGATGCCTCTACCCTTGGCAAAATTGATATTCAAGGGAGTGATGCTTCAGAGTTTTTAAATCGAATATACACTAACTCATGGTCTAAACTAGCTGTGGGAAAATGTAGATATGGATTGATGCTTAATGAAGATGGTATGGTTTATGATGATGGTGTTACTACAAGATTGGGAGAAAATCATTATATAATGACAACAACAACAGGTGGTGCAGCAAATGTTTTAAGTAAACTCGAAGACTATCTTCAAACTGAGTGGCCTGAACTTAATGTTTACTTAACTTCTGTAACTGATCATTTCGCTACTGCGAGTATTTGTGGCCCAAATAGTAAAAAAATATTAAAAAAATTAATTCCAGATTTAGATTTATCAGATGAAAATTTTCCTCATATGTCTTTTAAAAACTCTCAAATTGGAAATATAAATTGTAGAGTAATGCGAATTAGTTTTACAGGAGAACTTAGTTATGAAATTAATATTCAAGCTAATTTTGGTAAAGCATTATGGGAAAAATGTATGGAAGTAGGAAAAGAATTCAATATTACACCATATGGGACTGAAACTATGCATTTATTAAGAGCGGAAAAAGGTTTCATTATTGTTGGGCAAGATACAGATGGAACAATGACACCTATAGATTTGCAAATGGATTGGATAGTAAGCAAAAAAAAATATGATTTTATTGGCAAAAGATCACTTTATAGATCTGATACAATGCGTGAAGACCGTAAACAATTAGTTGGATTATTAACAGATGATCCAAATATAGTTTTGGAAGAAGGTTCTCAAATAGTTTCTGAACTAAATCAAAATCCAGTGCAAATGTTAGGACATGTAACTTCAAGTTATTACAGTCCAAATCTTAACAAATCCATAGCTTTGGCTGTAATAAGAGGTGGAAAAAATATGTTAGGTAAAAAACTATTTATACCGATGGAAAGTAAAACAATCAATGTAACTGTCGCTAATCCAATTTTTTTTGATAGAGAGAATAAAAGATTAAATGCTTAATTTAAATATGCCTATTAATAAAAGTTTAAAAGTATCTAATTTAGAAATTGCTGAAATAGAACCCAAAATTAAAATAAATGTCAGAGGAAAAAATAGAGAATTTTTTAGTAAATTAGGTAAAATATTAAATATAATTTTACCTACAGAAGCAAATACAACAACAATAAGTGAAAAATATACAGCTTTGTGGTTAAGCCCAGATGAGTGGCTTATAACTTCAAATGAAATAAATAATGAAATTAAAAATCTATATATTTTAGAGGATATTTTATTTCAAAACATATCAAAAATTAACTCAGGTGCTATTACAGATGTTTCAGATCAATATATAAATTTAAATTTAAAAGGAGAAAATATTTATGAAGTTCTAAGCTCAGGCTGCCCTTATAATTTCAATAATTTTAAAGAAAATAAAAACTCTGTGGTACAAACTGTATTAAATGGAATTGATGTGATAATATATCGCAATGATAAATACGATGTAAATTTACTAGTTAGACGTTCCTTTTCTGAACATTTGTGGTCATGGATCTGTGACTCTTCGTCAAGATTATAAAATTACTTTGATTTAAGATAACAATAACAGTAAATTATTACTCTAATAATGAAAAAAATTTTACCTATAATTTTTATAATTTTTGTAACTTTTTCAGCGCAAGCTGAGTCTAGACTCAATAAAATTTTAAGTTCAGGAGAATTAAGAGTTGGAACTACTGGAGATTGGAATCCTATGACTGTAAAGGATCCATCTTCTAATGAATATAAAGGGTTTGATATAGACGTTGTTAAAGAATTAGCTAAAGATATGGGTGTAACTCTAATACTTGTACCAACTGAATGGAAAACTTTAGTTTCGGGAATAACATCCGATAAATATGATTTATCAACTAGTGCATCACTTAGTGCAAAAAGAGCTTTAGCTACTGGATATACTGATTCATATTTTACTTACGCTACCGTTCCACTTGTATCAAAAAAAAATTTATCAAAATTTAAAGACTGGAAAGATTTAAACAAAAAAAATATAAAAATAGCTGTAACACTTGGTACTGTTCAAGAAAAGATGGCTAAAGAATTTTTTCCTAAAGCAACTATTATTTCTGTAGAAGCACCAGCAAGAGATTATCAAGAAGTATTAGCTGGTAGAGCTGATGGTCATATTACTAGCAATATTGAAGCTTCAACTTTAGTTAAAACATATGATCAACTAGCTATAGTGCCTATTTCAGCAGGGAAAAAACCAACTCCATTAGCTTGGTTAATTAAACAAGATGATCAAGTCTGGATAAACTATGTAAATCATTGGATTGAATTAAAAAAAGCTTCAGGTTTTTTTAATGATTTAATGAAAAAGTATGGTTTAAAAAACTTATAATTTTAAATTAATATATTAATGGTTATAATTTAATTAGTGAAAAAACTGATTTTATTATTACCTCTATTTTTAACATCATGTAGCTCAAGTCATGAGTGGGCATGGTATATTATTTCACCAAACAAAATTAATGGCTTAACTAACTTAAAGTTTCTTTTAAGTGGGATGGGTATAACTATTTATATTTCTATAATATCAATTCTTATATCTATGATTTTAGGTTTTGTTGTGGCGATACCTTCTCTGGCGAAAAATAAATTATTAACTTATATTAATATTGGTTATGTCGAAATTGTAAGGGCTATTCCTTTATTAGTTTTAATTCTGTGGGTTTATTACGGTCTTCCAATAATGACAGGTTTGAGCTTTAGTCCTTTTGTATCTGGAATAATTGCTCTATCTATTAGTGAGAGTGCATTTCAAGCTGAAATTTTTAGAGCAGGAATTAATTCAATAAAGCAAGCTCAATGGGAGGCTGGGAGTTCTTTAGGATTAAATTTTTTTAAAAGATTAAGATTAGTAATACTTCCTCAGGCGATTAAAAATATTTTACCTGCATTAGGCAATCAGTTTGTTTACGTTTTGAAAATGTCTTCATTGGTATCCATTATTGGTATTGCAGATCTTACGAGAAAAGCTAATGAATTAGTTGTTACAACATACAGACCTTTAGAAATTTACACATTTTTAATTTTAGAATACTTAGTTTTAATACTAATAGTTTCTTATTTTGTCAGAAGATTGGAAAATAAACTTAAGAAAGACTAAAATAGTTTATATTTGATACATATTAAAATATCCTCAAATAATATCTTTTTAGGGTAGATATATTTTATCTCATTAATACCATTATTGATTTGTTCTTTAGAAAGATTAACAAGACAGGAGATATATTTTTTTTTTACCATCTTAATATAATTATTTCTGGTTATTAAAACTTTAAATTTAAATTTATCAATTTTACTATTTTTTAATATTTTATGTACTAATTTCAGCATTTTGAAATCTCTTTTTAAACCGCTGTTAAGTTTTTGCTTCATTAATTTAAAACAAGGTATTTCATTATTTATTGTATTTAGAGAAAGAATAATTAACACACCGCCTTTTTTTAAATTATTTTTGCAAATTTTAATTAATCTTTTTCTTTTATCTTTGCTAAAAAAATGAAGAGTTTGCTTTATCATTATTAAATCAAATTTATTTTGATTATTTTTAAAAAATTTAAATATATCTTCATTTCTAAAATCTAATGATTTATCAATATCTTTATGAAAAACAGGATCAACTCCAATAGGCTTATTAGCTAACTTTAACTTTCTAGACAAAGAACCAAAAATTTTTCCTCTACCGCAGCCAATATCTAGTATTTGAGAATTTTTATTAAGTTTTTTTTTTT
Organism: Candidatus Pelagibacter sp.; assembly: GCA_002689925.1. Taxonomy (GTDB): domain Bacteria; phylum Pseudomonadota; class Alphaproteobacteria; order Pelagibacterales; family Pelagibacteraceae. The sequence goes on along the minus strand of NZIO01000020.1, from coordinate 51,839 downwards.
TTAATATAAATGAATTAAAAGATTTTATATAAGCCCGTGATGATAACCAAGTTTTATTATCCCAATTTTTTAATTCTTTCATTATAGCAGTTTAATTATTTTTTCTATAGTCCCAAGGATATTCAAACTTCATAGACCACATCCCTGCTCGATTACTTTTGGCATAATCTTCGTCTATAATAAATTTTTTAGAGTATCTTCTATAAGCAAATCCATAACCATGTCTAACAATATAACTTGATAAACTCTCATTATTTATAAAACATTCTGCTAAAATTCTTTTATACTGGTCCTTACCATTGCTAATACATTCAACAGTGTTATTGCCAATTTTATCTATAATTATTTGTTTTGCCATTTCTCCACAAGGATTTTCTTCACCTTCTTTTATGCAAGTTTGTTTGAGCTCAGGTGCATCAATACCAGCAAATCTGATCTTTTCACCATTTAGATGAATTGTATCACCATCAACTACTTTTAGTTCTTGGGATTTGACATGGTTAATAATAAAGAGAAATATTAATGAAAAAATACTAGTAAGAAAAATGGTTTTTCTTTTGCTTAAAAACATTATTTAAAAAATATCCAATAAATATAATTAGAGCAATACCCATAAACCAATTAGTTGCCATTATAGTATAAAATATATCTGTATAGTCTCCACCTCTAATATTTATTACATACCATAATGATAAAAATGGAAAAGCTGTTAATCTTAATATACTTAAATAAAGACTGTAAATTGGTTTTTTAAGAGCTTGAAATACTGCTGTAGTAATAAAAAACACTGGGTAGATAGGACCAATTAAGGCAGCAACTTTTAGATAAATCACTCCATGAATTATTGCCTCAGTATTATTTGTAAATTGAGAGACAAAAAATTCCGCACCAAAAAACAATATTATTCCTGCTAATGCCATAAATGAAGATCCAAACAATAAAGCCTTAGAATATAATTCTCTTATGCGATTATACTTTTTAGCTCCAAAATTTTGTCCCCCGATTGATAGAACTGCAGTATTTAAACCAATAACTGGTAACAAAAAAACTTGTTCTACTCTTAAAGCAGCTCCATAACCTGCTGTTGCTAATTCGCCAAATTGACCAATAAAATATAAAATATTAAAAATACCTACACCAATAAACAACATACTAAACATTATAGGTAATGCTTGTGAAAATAATTCCTTCAACATTGCGGGTTTTGGGATAAAACACTGAATAAATAAATATTTTCTTAATTTACATGAATTAACTTTATAAGCTAAATAAAAAGTACCTATTGACTGAGAGATCACTGTTGCTATAGCAAGTCCTGCAATTCCAAATCCTGGGATAATTCCGTAGCCCCAAATAAATAAAGGATTCAAAAATATATTTAAAAAAAAACTAAAGATTAGTACATTTCTATAACTTTTTGTGTCACCTTGTGCGTTCAAAGCTCCATTTAAAGAAATTTGAATCATCACAATAAAAGTAGCATAAAAAATTATATCTAAATATTCTCTTGTTAAGGCTATACCTGTAGCATCAGATCCCATCACTCCTAAAAGAAAATTAGATGCATTTAAACCAAACAAAGTTACAATTATAGAAGTAAAAATTGCAAAAATTACAGATTGAGCAATAAATAAAGATGCTTTGTTAATTTTTTTTTCGCCAATTAAATTTCCAATACAGGCATTCGTAGCAGCACCAATGCCTACACCAACAGCTATTATTACAAAGTAAATTGGAAATGATTTTGCAATTGCGCCAATTGCTTCAGCTGAAATTCTTCCTGCAAACCAAGTATCTACTAAGTTATAAAAAGTTTGAAATAGAGAACCAACACTAGCTGGAATAGTAACTTTCCTTAATAATGTCCAAATTGGATCTTTAGTTAATTTTATTGATTTTGACAATTTCTATTTCCTATTTAAATTCTTTTTGAAATATATGCTTTGTTCTTGAATTTTTAGCAAGGTTTATTTGCTTTTGTCTCATTCTGAATCTTTCTTTTTGTTCATTAGTTAAATTATTGTGACAATTAGGGCATGAAACGCCCTCTTCATATTTTTTAGATTTTTTATCTAGCACTGATATAGGTTTTCTACAACCACTGCACATTGAATAAGTTCCATTAATTAAACCATGTTTTAAACTGATTCTATTATCAAAAACAAAACATTCTCCCTTCCACAAACTTTCTTTCTTTGAAATTTTTTGAAGGTAATTTAAAATACCTCCTTTAAGTTGATAAATATTTTTAAAACCTTTTTTTTTTAAAAAAACTGATGCTTTCTCACATCTGATTCCGCCAGTGCAAAACATTGCAATAGGTTTTGTTTTCTTAAGTTTATTTAAGTATTTTGGAAATTCTCTAAAATTTTCTACATCAGGATTAACAGATTTTTTAAAAGTACCTACATTATATTCAAATGGTTTTCTAGAGTCTAAAACTAAAGTTTCTTTATCTTTGATCAATTTATTCCACTTTTTGGGATCAATATGATTGTCTTTTTTATTTTTTGAGGACAAAGAAAGTCCCATTGGTACTACTTCTTTTTTAATTTTAACTTTTGGTTTATGAAATGGCTGAAATTTACTTTTTGAAATATTTTTGCTATCGAATTTTTTGAAATTTAGTATTTTTTTAATTCTAATAATAGTTGATTTTAAATCAACAGCTTTTCCAGAAATTGTTGCGTTTACTCCTTCATTCGCAATAATTATTGTTCCTCTGATATTTTTTTTTATTAAAAAATCATAAAGTAAAGCTTTATTCTTCTTTAATGCTTTAATTTCTTTAAATTTATAAAATCCAAATACTTCAAACATTATAAAATTCTACAAACAGTCATCCCATCACCTAAGGGCACTATAATTTGTTCCACTCTTTTATCTTCTTCAACATGGGCATTAAACTCTCTTATATTTACTGTGTATTTGTCTAAAATATCCTCATCGGCAACTTCTCCATGCCACAAGACATTGTCAACAATAATTAAACCACCCTTATCCATTAATTTTAATGATCTTTCGTAATATTCTTTATAATTCATCTTATCTGCATCAATAAAAATCATATCAAATTTATTATTTTTTAATTCTTCTAAACTTTCGAGTGCAGGTTTTGTTATAGTCTCGATTTTATGATTCTGATGAGCTTTCTTAAAAAAATTGATTGCAACTTTATTTGTCTCTTCATTATTATCAAGTGCTATAAGTTTACCATTATCAGGTAATGCTAAAGCTATAGAAAGTGCGCTTAACCCAGTAAAAGTTCCAATCTCAAGCACATTTTGAATGTTTGATGTTTTAACAATTAAATGTAAAAAATGACATTGAGATGTAGCTACTTGCATTCTCTTTTCATTTCCAAGTTTATTGTTATAATCAATTATTTCTTGCTGAATAGGATTTAGTTTTAAACTAAAATTATCTATATACTTTTGAAGTTTTTCGTTGATTTCTAAGTTCTTACCCATAAATTAAAGTTTTTTCTTTAATATGCTATTAACTAATTGTGGGTTGGCTTTTCCATTTGACGCTTTCATGGCTTGGCCAACAAAAAAACCAAAAAGTTTTTCTTTCCCAGATTTGTATTCTTTAACTTTTTCTGGATTATCATCTATTACCTTTTCAATTAATATTTCTAAAGCCTTAGGGTCACTTTCTTGTTTAAGATTTTTTTCTTCTACAATTTTTTTTGGATCTTTATCTCCGTCCATCATTAATTCAAAAATTGTTTTAGCTATTTTACCAGATATTGTTCCATCTTTAATTAGATTTATCAATTTTGATAAATTGATTGAGCTTATTGGGCTTTGAGAAATTTCTAAATTCCTATCATTTAAAACAGCAAATAGTTCACCAGTAATCCAATTTGTGGCAAGCTTTACATCAGAATTTTTTATGACTTCTTCAAAATATTTTGAAGTTTCATTATCAGAAACTAGTATAGTTGCCTCATATGGTGTTAATTTAAATTTATCTATAAATCTTTTTTTCTTTTCATCAGGTAATTCAGGTATTTCTTTTTTAATTTTATCTATAAATTCATCACTTACATCCAAAGGAAGTAAATCAGGATCAGGGAAATATCTATAATCATGAGCATCCTCTTTAGATCTCATGGAGCGAGTTTCATTTTTTTTAGTATCAAAAAGTCTAGTTTCTTGAATTACAGACTTACCATCTTCAATTAAATCTACCTGTCTATTAGCTTCATAATTAATTGCCATCTGCATAAATTTAATTGAATTAACATTTTTAATTTCACATCTTGTTCCAAATTTTTCTAGACCTTTGATCCTTACTGAAACATTTACATCTGCTCTCAAAGATCCTTCTTGCATGTTTCCATCACAAGTACCTAAATAACGCATAATAGACCTTAGCTTTTTAATAAATATGTTAACCTCGTCAGGAGATCTTAAATCTGGTTTGCTAACTATTTCCATTAATGCTACTCCTGATCTATTTAAATCTACTAACGTATTTTGTGGATCCATATCATGTATACTTTTTCCAGCATCTTGTTCCAGATGAAGTCTTTCAATTCTAATTTCTTTTTGACCATGTGGGGTATCAAGAGTAACAGTGCCCTCTCCAACTATTGGGTGTTTAAATTGAGAAATTTGGTAACCTTGAGGTAAATCTGCGTAGAAATAATTTTTTCTGTCAAAAATAGATCTTTTGTTTATTTTGGCCTTAAGTCCAATTCCTGTTTTGATTGCCTGTTTAACACAAAATTCATTGATAACTGGAAGCATACCTGGAAAAGCTGCATCTACTAAGCTTACTTGTGTATTTGCTTCAGCACCAAATTTTGTTGATGATGCAGAGAATAATTTTGATTTTGAAGTAACTTGAGCATGAACTTCCAAACCAATAATTACCTCATAAGTATTTTTGTTTCTAAAAATTAAATACTCTTTATTATTTTTCATTTTTTATCCACCAATCATTAATTTTACTTTTAAAATTAATCTTTTCTTCCATTGAATATGCTATATTTAGAATATTTTGTTCGTCAAAAGCTTTACCTATAACTTGTAAACCCATTGGGTGCCCTTTTGAATCAAAACCAGCAGGTATAGAAATAGCGGGAAGTCCTGCTAAATTAACAGGAACTGTAAATATATCATTAAGGTACATTGAGACAGGGTCGTTTGTTTTTTCTCCAATTTTAAAAGCAGAGCTTGGTGTAGATGGGGTTAAAATCGCATCTACAGTCTTATAGGCTTCATCAAAATCATTTTTAATAAGCTTTCTAACTTTTTGTGCTTTTAAATAAAAAGCATCGTAGTAACCTGATGATAAAACGTATGTTCCAATCATAATACGTCTCTGCACTTCACTGCCAAAACCCTCAGATCTAGTTTTTTCATACATATCAATCAAGTTATTACCTTCGGATCTAAAACCATACTTTACTCCATCATATCTTGATAAATTTGAAGAAGCTTCAGCTGGTGCCACTATATAATAAGTAGGTAATGCATAACTTGTATGTGGTAATGAAATATCAATAATTTCTGCTCCACAATCTTTTACATATTCAATTCCTTTGCTCCAAAGTTTATCTACTTCTTTGGGCATATCATCAATTCTATATTCTTTTGGAATTCCAATTTTTTTTCCTTTAATATTTTTGGAAAGTTCTGAGCTATAATTATTTCTTTTAAAGTTAATTGAAGTAGAATCTTTTAAGTCATAGGTGCTAATAACCTCAAGTAATAAAGCACAATCTTTTACATTTTTAGACATAGGTCCTGCTTGATCTAAAGAAGATGCAAAAGCAACGATACCATATCTAGAACAACTACCATAAGTGGGTTTTAAACCTACCGTACCAGTAAAAGAAGCTGGCTGTCTAATAGAGCCTCCTGTATCTGTACCAATTGTTATAGGAGTCAAATTAGCTGCTAAAGCTGAAGCAGAACCTCCAGAAGAACCACCTGGAACAAAACCTTTAGCAACAGGATTATGTACATTACCAAAAAAACTAGTTTCATTAGATGAGCCCATAGCAAATTCATCACAGTTTAGTTTACCAAGTAATATCCCACCATCATTCCAGATATTTTGAGTAACTGTTGACTCATAACTTGGAATAAAATTATTCAAAATTTTACTTCCAGCGGTGGTTCTTACACCATCAGTACAAAATAGATCTTTAACAGCTATAGGAATACCAGGTAATTTTAAATCAAAATTTGGATTATCATCAAACTTTTGAGCATTTTTTAAAGCAGATGAAAAATTTTCTGTAACAAAAGAATTTAGAATTTTAGATTTCTCAGATCTGTTAATAAATGCTTTTGTAATTTCTACAGATGAAATATTTTTGTCTTTAATATTTTTTATTAATTCATTTAAAGTTTGGGAAGTGATATCGTTCATTATTCAACTACCTTAGGAACCACAAAAAAATCTTTATTTTCATCAGGTGAATTCCCCAATATTTGTTCTTTAATATTTTTACTATTAACTTCGTCTATTCTTAACTTTAAGGTTGTTTCAGCTATAGAGGTAAGTGGTACAACTTTATCAGTATTTAATTCATTTAGTTTTTCAATAAATCTAAAAATTGAACTCAGGTCTTTAGCTAAAGATTCAGCTTTTTTTTCTTCTACAGAAATTCTAGCTAATTTTGATATATGTTTAATTGTATTTTTATCTATTGACATTTGAGAATATTGGCAAATAAGTTAAATTAGCATTAAAAATGAAAACAAACAATATACTGAGTAACAAAGATTTTAAAACGATTATTGAAAAAAAATCTAGATTAATAGGGATTGACCCTGGAAGTAAAAATATTGGTATTGCTATTTGTGATGAAAATAAAATAGTAGCAACACCACTAAAAACTATAAATAAAACAAAAATTGAAGTCTTTTTAAATGAAATCAATAAAATTATTATAGAAAATGATATAAAAGGAATAGTTATAGGAAAACCTTTGCATATGGATGGTTCAGTTAGCCGATCATCTCAATCTGCAGCAGATTTAGCAGAAAACATATCAAAAAATATTACAATTCCCATCACCTTGTGGGATGAAAGGCTATCAAGTGAAGGAAGTTTTAAAATTGTAAGAGATTTAGGGACAAATGTAAGCAGTAGAGTCAAAAAATTAGATGAAAACGCTGCTGCATTCATCTTACAAGGGGCTATAGATTATTTAACTAATTAAATGCTTGCATGAATAGCGCTAAAGGGCTATAGAGTTTATTTTAATGGCTACTATTAAAAAAAATCAAGCTGTTAAAATAACCCAAAATCATTTGCTAGGTATTCAAGATCTTTCTTTAAAAGAAGTTAGTAAAATATTAACTGAAGCAAAAAGTTTTATTGGTCTAAATAGATCATCTTCGAAAAAAATTGATGTTTTAAGAGGTAAAACTCAAATCAATTTATTCTTTGAGCCATCAACGAGAACACAAAGTTCTTTTGAACTAGCAGGAAAAAGACTAGGTGCAGATGTGATGTCAATGAATATAGTAAATTCAGCAATTAAAAAAGGTGAAACTTTAATAGATACTGCTATGACATTAAATGCAATGCACCCCGACATAATTGTAATTAGGCATCAAGATTCTGGTGCACCAAATTTATTATCTCAAAAAGTAAATTGTTCTGTTATTAATGCCGGTGATGGAAGACGAGAACATCCAACGCAAGCTTTACTAGATGCTTTAACTATAATTAATAGAAGAAAAAAAATTGAAGGACTTAAAATTGCAATTTGCGGTGATATACTTCATTCAAGAGTAGCAAGATCAAATATTTATTTAATGAATATGCTTGGTGCTGAAATAAATGTTGTTGCACCAAAAACTTTGCTCCCACATTCAATAGAACGACTAGGCGTTAAAACTTTTACTAATATGAAAAAAGGATTAGATAATTGTGATATTGTAATGATGTTAAGATTACAAAATGAAAGAATGCATGGATCATTTTTACCATCAGCTAGAGAATATTATGAATATTATGGATTAACTTACGATAAACTTACAGTGGCAAAAAAAGATGTTTTAATAATGCATCCTGGCCCAATGAATAGAGGTGTCGAAATAGATACTAACTTAGCAGATGATATAAATAAAAGTGTTATCAAAGAACAAGTTGAATTAGGTGTTGCTGTTAGAATGGCTTGTTTAAAGATTTTTTGTAAAAAAAACATATGAAAGAAAAATATTTAATAAATGCAAGGATAATTGATCCAAAAAATAATATTGATGAAATTGGTGGATTAATAATTGATGAAAAAGGCTCAATTAAAGCTTCTGGGAAAAAAGTTAATTTGGAAAATATTCCTTCTAAAATAGAAAAAATAGATTTAAAAAGAAAAGTATTAATACCAGGCTTAGTTGATATGCGTGTTTTTGTTGGAGAGCCAGGGTATGAGTATAAAGAAAACTTTAGAACTTTAAGTAATGCAGCTTTATCTGGTGGTGTTACATCTGCAGTTTTAATGCCCAATACCAAACCAGTTATAGATAATGTTTCAATGGTAGATTTTTTAAAACGTAGAGGTAGAGATAAATCTAGAATAAATATTTATCCTACAGCATCTTTAACAAAAAATACTGAAGGAAAAAAAATGACAGAATTTGGTCTTTTACAAAAAAAAGGGATAATAGCTTTTACTGATGGGATAAAAACAGTTCAAAACCCTCAGGTAATGGCAAGAATAATGAATTTTGCAGGTCAATCAAACTCATTAATAATACAACACGCTGAGGACAATATAATGTCAGAGAATGGATTAATTAATGAAGGTGAAATATCTACTAGATTAGGTTTAAAAGGTATACCTGCTTTAGCAGAAAAAATTATCGTTGAAAGAGATTTGTCATTTTTAGAAGAATATTTTTGTAGATACCATATTTCCCAAATATCATCAGAAAAAACAATTGCAGCAATAAAAAAAGCAAAAAATGATGGAAAAACTTTTACTACAGGAGTGTCTATAAACAATCTATCTTTAAATGAAAATGATATAGGTGATTTTAAAACATTTCTTAAACTTTCACCTCCCTTAAGAACTGAAAGCGATAGAATGGCATTAGTTCAAGCAATAAATGATGACATAATAGATGTCATAGTTTCAGACCATAAACCAGAAGACGAAGAGTCAAAAAGGCTCACATTTGCCCAGGCAGCTACTGGTTCAAGTGGAATTGAAACACTACTTTCTCTTTCATTAGAAATGTTCCATAACAAATCAGTTCCCTTAAAGAAAATAATTGCGGCATTAACTTGTAACCCTTCTAAAGTATTAGGAATCAACAAAGGTTCACTTGATGAGGGAAATAGTGCTGATTTATGTGTTGTTGATATTGATAAACCTTGGGTAGTAAAAAAAGATGAAATAAAATCGAAGTCTAAAAATACATCTATTGAAAACAGAAAATTACAAGGTAAAGTTATAAAAACTTTCTTAAAGGGTGAAATTGTTTACGAAGGTTTGTAAAATTTGATGGAAATAATTATTGTAATTTTTTTTTCATATTTAAGTGGATCAATACCATTTGGTTTAATTTTAACAAAAACTTTTAGCAACAAAGATATTAGAAAAATTGGATCTGGTAACATAGGTGCAACTAATGTTTTAAGATCTGGTAATAAATATTTAGCAATATTAACTTTATTATTAGATATATTTAAAGGATACTTGCCAGTTCTAATAACTTTAAAATATTTTGATCAACATTTACAAGTAGCAGCATTAACAGTGTTCTTGGGACATATTTTTCCAATTTGGTTAAATTTTAAAGGTGGAAAAGGAGTTGCTACATATTTAGGAGTCTTGTTTGGTTTGTCTTTTAGTTTAGCAATCTTTTTTATTTGTTCTTGGATATTAACATCGTTAATATTTAGATATTCTTCAGTATCATCAATATTTTCTACTTTTTCTGTTTTGATTGTGACAATATTTAGAGAAAATGTTTTGGAGTCATTAAATTTTACTTTTGCTTATCAACAAAGTATTCAGTTAATTTTATTTATTTTTTTTATATTAATTGTTTTCACTCATAAAAATAATATTTTAAACTTAAAGAATAAAACTGAAAATAAAATAAAACTCTAGATTACAAGCCCTTTTTTAAAGTATTCACAATCTACTATTTGACAAAACAAATTATATTTGACACTAAAGTATTTAATGAATCTAGTTATTGTAGAAAGTCCAGCTAAAGCAAAAACTATCAATAAATATCTCGGAGATAATTATACAGTTCTTGCAAGTTATGGCCATATAAGAGACTTGCCTTCTAAAAATGGTTCAGTTGATCCAGATAATAATTTTAAAATGTTGTGGGAAGTGGATAGTTTTTCAAAAAAATATCTAAAAGAAATTACAGAGGTAGCAAAAGAATCTTCTAAGATAATTCTTGCAACAGATCCAGACCGTGAAGGAGAAGCAATTGCTTGGCATGTAAAAGAATTTTTAGATGAAAAAAAAATACTTAAAGATAAAAAAATAGAAAGAGTTGTGTTCAATGAAATTACCAAAAAAGCTGTTACTAAAGGTATTGATAATCCAAGACAAATTGAACCATTGTTAGTGGATGCTTATATGGCTCGTAGAGCATTGGATTATCTTGTAGGTTTTAATATTTCTCCTATTTTGTGGACAAAACTACCTGGTTCAAAATCTGCTGGCCGCGTTCAATCTGTAGCTTTAAAATTGATCACAGAAAGAGAACATGAAATAGAGTCATTTAACCCAGAAGAATTTTGGACTTTGGACATAATGTTTAGTGATACAAAGAATTCTTTTAAAACTTCAATCTTTCAACTAAATGGAAAAAAAATTGAAAAATTTTCCTTTAAAAATAAAGAAGAAATTAATCAAGCTATAGAAAAAATAAAATTAAATAATTATAATGTCACCGAAATAACAACAAAAGTTGTAAACAGAAATCCTTCTGGCCCATTTACAACTTCTACAATGCAACAAGTGTCATCAGGAAAATTAGGGTTTGGTGCTTCCAGAACAATGCAGATTGCTCAAAAACTATATCAAGGTATTGAAATAGAGGGAGAAACAATTGGTTTAATAACTTATATGAGAACTGATGGAACTAATATATCTAATGATGCTATTATAACATTTCGTGACTACATAGAAAAAGAATATGGAAAAGAATATCTTCCAAGTGATCCTCTAAATTATTCAGGTAAAAAAGCTAAAAATGCTCAAGAAGCTCATGAAGCAATAAGACCGACAGATATAATGAGAACACCAAATAACATAAAAAAATATTTAAGCACTGATCAATATAAGCTTTATGACCTGATATGGTCTAGGGCTTTATCTTCACAAATGGAATCTGCTAAATTTGATAGAAACACAATAATCATCGCATCTGAAAAAAATGAAACTATCTTTAAAGCAACCGGTTCTTTAATAAAGTTTGATGGATTTTTAAAAATAATTAAAGATTCAAAAAAAGATAATGATGAAAATATATTGCCTGAAGTTACTAAAGGAAAAGTAAATATAGAAACTTTTCTCGATGAACAACACTTTACTCAACCACCACCACGATATTCTGAGGCAAGTTTAGTTAAAAAATTAGAAGAACTAGGTATTGGAAGGCCTTCTACTTATGCGAGTATAATTTCAGTTATTTCTACTCGAGGCTACGCAGAAACTATAAGCAAACGATTTCACCCTACAGATAGAGGAAAATTAATATCAGCATTTTTAGAAAAACTATTTGCTAAATATGTAGATTATAATTTTACAGCTAGTTTAGAGAATCAACTTGATGATATTACCTCAGGTAAAGAAGGATGGATTAAAGTTTTAGAAATGTTTTGGAAAGATTTTAATCAAAATGTGACCAAAGTTAAAGAAATAAGAACTAGAGAAGTTCTTGATTTATTAAATGATAGTTTGGGTAGTTTAATATTTGAAAAAGACAAGAAAGGTAATATCAATAGAAAATGTAAATTATGTGAAAATGGGTCTCTTAGTTTAAAAAATAGTTTTAGGGGGGGTGCTTTTATTGGTTGTTCAAATTATCCAGATTGTAAATTTACAAGACCTCTATCAAAGGTTAAAGCTGCTCAACAATCTCAGTTAGCAGAACCAAAATTAATAGGTCATCATGAAAATGGTAATGAAATGTTTCTTAAAAATGGAAGATTTGGACCTTATATACAATATGAGGCTATTCAAGAAATAATTCAAGAACCTGTGGTCCAAAAAAAAAGTAAAAAGAAAAAAAGTAAAAAGAAAAAAGAAAATGATAATCGCAAAAATGTTTCTATACCAAAGGGAATCTCTATAGAAACAATTAATTTAGAAAGAGCAAAATTTTTATGTTCATTACCAAAAAGTTTAGGTATTAACCCAGAAAATCAAAAAGAAATATTTTTAAATTCAGGTAGATTTGGTCCATATTTAAAATGTGAAAATAAATCAGCTAGAATTGAAAATGTCGAAGAAATTTTTTCAATTGGTTTAAACAGAGCAATAACATTAATAGCAGATGCAAAACCAGGAAGAATGTCATCATCAATAATCAAGGATTTAGGAGAACATCCAGAAGATAAAAAACCAGTTAAAATAATGAAAGGCCAATATGGTCCTTATATTAAATATAAATCTCTGAATGCAACTATACCTGAAGAAAAAGATCCATTAGAGCTAAATATGGAAGATGCCTTGATTTTAATAGAAAAAAGAAGAGAATATGATAAAAATAAAAAAAAGAAAAAACGTTAATGAATTTAGAACAAAAATTAAAAGATTTAAATATAACTTTACCAAAAGCACCTGATCCCGTTGGCGCTTATGTGGCATTTAAAAAGGTTGGAAACTTATTATACATATCAGGCCAGCTACCTATAGATTTAGATGGAAACATTATTAAAGGAACAATTGGTAAAGATTTAAATTTAGAAGATGGTAAAAAAGCTTCTAAACTTTGTGCCTTAAACATTGTATCACAAGCCAAAAAAGCAATGGATGGTAATTTAGATAAGATAAAAAGCTGTGTTAAAATAACTGGTTTTGTAAATTCTTCTGATGATTTTATTGAACAACCTCAAATTATAAACTCAGCTTCAGAAACATTGGCAGCTATATTTGGAGACAATGGGAAACATACTCGTGCAGCAGTAAGTGTAAATACTTTACCATTGGGTATTGCTGTAGAAATTGATGCTATATTTGAAATTTAGACTTATCTGCCTACACCAAAATATTTAATCTTAGCTAACTTCATTTTTTTTGGGGAATAAATATTTCTCATATCATAGATTTTGAAATCTCTTTTTTTTACTAATTTTTTGAAATTTAAATTTTTAAATTCATCCCAATCAGTGTGTAAAATTATTAAATCACTATTTTTACATGCTAAAGAAATATTTTTTTCAAAGAAAACACTTTTATATTTATGAAATTCGTCTTTCTTGCCAGAAGGATCGTAATAAGAGATTGATGCACCAAGTTTATGTAATTTGGGAATAATCTTTAAACAAGAAGATTCTCTCATATCATCAGTATTAGGTTTAAATGTAACTCCCAAAAAGGTAATGTTTTTTTTATTGATTTTGTTATTTAGTATTAATTTAATTCTATCAAACAGAATTTTTATTCTTTTATCATTGGATTTAATAGTAGATTTGACTATTGAAAGATCAATTTTGTATTTTTTTGCAACAGCTAAAATAGCTCTAGTGTCCTTAGGAAAACATGAGCCACCATATCCTGGGCCTGCTCTTAAAAATCTTGAGCCTATTCTTTGATCTAAACCAACTCCAATAGAAATGTCTTCAATATTAATATTTGTTTTTTCACATAAATTAGCAATTTCATTAATAAATGTAATTTTTGTAGCCAAAAAAGCATTTGAAGCATATTTTATTAGCTCAGCTCCTCTCCGTGATGTATTTAAATATTTTCTGCCTCTTTTTATAATAGGTTCGTATAAATTTTTTAATATATTGTTAGCTTTTTTATTTTCTGTTCCAACAACAATTCTATCAGGATACATAAAATCTCTTATCGCCTCACCTTCTCTTAAAAATTCTGGATTTGAAACAACTTCAAAATATTTTTTAGATTTTTTTTGTAGTAAAATTTTTTCAATGTCATCACCAGTTGTGACAGGAACAGTAGATTTAGTAACTATTACCTTAAACTTATTAAGATATTTTCTTATTTCTTTTGTGACATTAAATATTTGTCTTAAATCTGCTTCATCACCTTTAGCTTTTGTTGGTGTACCAACACATATAAAAATAATGTCCGATTTATGAATAGCAGATTTTAGATCAGAAGAAAAATTAATTCTACCTGATTTAAAATTTTTTTTAACTAATTCTTCTAAACCTGGTTCATATATAGGAATTATATTTTTTTTAAGGTTAGCTATCTTTTTTATATCTTTATCAACACAAATAATTGAGTTTCCAAGTTCAGCAAAACAAACTCCACTCACAAGTCCAACATAACCAGTTCCTATCATGCAAATTTTCATAAATTATAATTTTGAAATTTCTATCGATGAATTAATATAACCTTTCATAGTTCCACAATCTAGGTATTTACCAGAAAATACATGACCAATAAACTTATCTTTATTTAAAATTAATTTTCTTATAGCATCTGTGATATGCAATTCATTATTTTTTTTTGGTTTAATCTTTTTTAAAATTTTAAATATCTTTTTTGACAAAATATATCTTCCAATAACAGCATAATTAGAAGGAGCATTATTAATCATAGGTTTTTCAACTACATCATTAATATAGAAATTATCTCTATTAAATTTAGTTAATTTAAAAATTCCCCATCTTGATACATTTTTCTTTTCTACTTTCATTGAAGCTATAACTGATGAGTTGTATTTTTTATGTATTTTTATCATTTCTTTTGAACAGTTTTTTTTAAATATTAGATCATCTGGCAATAAAATCATAAAATAATTTGATTTAATATGTTTTTCACATTTAAGTATAGCATCTCCAGTTCCTCTTGGGTTATTTTGATAAACAAATTTAATCATCTTTTTTAATTTTTTAATCTTTAAAAATTCATTTTTAATCCTTTTGTCATTAGGTTTTTTTTTAATTATCTTTTTAAAAAATAAATCGTTATAGAAATATTTTTTAATTATTTTTTTTTTATTTGATATAATAAATATTATTTCAGTAATACCTGAGCTAATACATTCATCTAGAATATATTCTAGACCAGGTTTTCCATTAATTGGGAGCAATTCTTTTGGCATTACACTAGTTAATGGAAGTAAACGTGTGCCTAACCCAGCTAAGGGAATAATTGCTTGTTTGATCATTTTAATCTTTTACATATAATATATTAAAGTTACAAATGAAAATTTTTACTAATAAAAATCAGTTAAAAAAGAATATAAAAAAAGGAATAAAACTAGGTTTTGTTCCTACTATGGGAGCTTTTCACAAAGGGCACATATCTTTAATTAAAAAAAGTATAAAAATGTGTGATAAAACTATTGTAAGTATATTCATAAATAAACCTCAATTTAATAAAAAAAAAGACTTTAATGAATACCCACGAGATTTATCAAAAGATATTTCAATACTAAAAAAAATAAAAGTTAATTATGTTTATTTGCCAAAATATAGAGAAATATACCCTCGTGGCCCTAATTTAGGTATTAAAATAAGTAAATTTTCCAATCAATTATGTGGGAAATTTAGACCAAAACATTTTAAATCTGTTGTAGATGTAATTGATAGATTTTTAAAGATAATTAAACCTAACAAAATTTTTCTAGGAAAAAAAGATTATCAACAATTAAAGATTATTGAAGACTATATTGTTGTAAATAAAATAAATACAAAAGTAATAAAATGTAAAACGATAAGAGAAATTAATGGATTAGCTTGTTCATCAAGAAATTTTATTTTATCTACAAATGAAAAAAATTTAGCTTCTAAAGTTTATAAGATTATTAAAAAAAATAAAATAAAAATTATAAAAAATAAACATTTGTTAACAAAAATAAAAAAACAAATTTATAAAATTGGTATAAATAAAATAGAATACCTAAATTTAATAAATCTTAAAAATCTAGAAAGTCGCAAAAAAAATTTTTATAAAGTGTTTATTTCTTTTTACTTAAGATCAGTAAGATTAATTGATAATATTTAATTATAAAAAAAATATGCGCCAATTCCTAAAAAAGATAAAAATCCTATCACATCTGTAATTGTTGTAACAAACACACTTGATGCTATTGCAGGATCAATATTAACTTTTTTAAGTGAAACAGGAACTAAAATTCCAAACAGACCTGCTACAATCATATTCAAAATCATTGAAATTGATATTAAAATAGTTAGATTAATTTCATTAAACCATAGTTGAACAATCAGACCAGTGATAATTGCAAAAATAATACCATTAAGAATTCCAATTATAAATTCTTTGGTTACAATTTTAGCAAAATTTCCTTTATAAAGATCTCTAGTTGCGATTGCTCTAATGGTTACAGCTAAAGTTTGCATACCAGCATTACCACCCATGGAAGCTACTATAGGCATTAGAAAAGCTAGAGCTACCATTTGTTCTATTGAAGCACCAAATCTACTTATAACCCACGTAGCTAATAAAGCAGTAAATAAATTTAATAAAAGCCAATTAAAACGTCTTTTAGTTTTGACAAAAATACTATCAGTAATTTCTTCGTTTCCAACACCTGCTAATCTAAGAATATCCTCTTCACCTTCTTCTCTAATAACAGTAACAATATCATCACCAGTGATCATACCAACTAATTTATTATTTTTATCAATTACACCTGCAGAAATTAAATTATAGTTTTCAAAAATATGACCGACTTCTTCTTTATCCATATTAACAGGTATTAAAACTTGCATTTCGTTCATAATTGAGTTCATTTTTAAATCTCTATTACTTCTTAAAACTTTTGATGAAGGTACAGTGCCTATTGGTTTAAAATTATTATCAATAATATAAATTTCTAAAAAAGTTTCTGGTAAATCTTTATTTTCTCTAAGATAATCAATTGTTTGACCCACTGACCAATTACTTGGTATTGCAGTAAATTCTCTTTGCATAATTCGAGCAGCAGAATCTTCTGGATAACTAAGACCTTCTTCTAATAAAAATCTATCTTTATGAGGAAGTTTATTTAAAACTATATCTTTCTTTTTTTCATCTAGATTTTCCAAAATTTGTAAAGCATTATCTGACTCTAGTCTTTTTAAAATATTAACTATTGAGTCTACAGATAATATTATAAAAATTTCTGTCTGAATTGATTCATTTAGTTCGATAAAAATCTCAGGATCTAAACTAAATCCTTCGAGTTCAATAAGTTTTGATCTATTTTCAGGAATAAGATTTTCAATTAAATCAGCTGAATCTGAAGGGTGGAGTTCTTTAAGGGTTTTATTTAAAAAAGCTGTGTCTTGTTCTTTAATCTTTTTATTTAAAATATTGATAAATTCCTTATTGAACTCAAAATTCACTTTTTTTTCAGATATATTATTTGTTATAGTCATGATTACTTTTATTTATAATTGAGAAAGGATTAAAGATTTTTTAAAAAAATACAAACTTAAAATGGAAATTGAAGTTAAAAACAGCATAAAACCGGTTGATTATTATAGATCTATGAAAATACTAGAAAAAAGAGCAAAAGATGTTTTTTTAAATAAAAAAAGGGAACTTTTGTGGATTTTAGAACATAATGCAATTTATACTGGTGGAACTAGTTCAGATAAAAAAGATATTGTAGACAAAAAAATAAAAATCCAAAAAACTAATCGTGGTGGTAAATATACATGTCACGGACCTGGGCAAAAAGTTGTTTATATAGTTTTAAACTTAAATAAAAGAAAAAAAGACATAAGAGTCTTATTAAATAAAATTGAAAATTGTATAATTCAAATATTAAAAGAAATGAATATAAAATCTTTTAAAGATAAAAAAAATATTGGTATTTGGGTAAAAGATAAAAAAAACTCAAAAAAAATTGCAGCAATAGGTATAAGAATTAAAAAATGGGTAGCCTTTCATGGTTTTGCTTTAAATATAAATAATGATTTATCAATGTATGAAAAGATAATACCTTGTGGAATAAGAAATAAAGGTATTACAAGCTTAAAAGAATTAGGAATAACTAATTGCAAGAATATAAATAAAATTATAATAAAGAATTCTTTAAATATTTTTCATTAAGAGTTTTAATAAATTCACTATTTAAATCAGCTTTAAACTTAAATTTTTTTTCATTAATTGAAAAATTAATTTTATATGCATGTAACATTAATTTATTATTCACTTTTTTTGATGTTTCTCGTATTCTGTATTTTGAATCACCCAAAATTGGATTTCCATGAATTAATAGTTGTCTTCTTAATTGGTGTTTTCTACCTGTTATAGGATCTAATTTTAGTAATGAATATCTTTTATTTGAATCAATTACTTTATAGTTAGTTTTTGCAATCATTTTAATTATTTTGTCTCCCTCATAATAACTCAAAACATCATTAAAAGTTCCAGACTTTTTTTCAAAATTACCTATTGTAATAGCTAAATAAACTTTGTGTATTTTTCTAATTCTAAAAAGAGAAGTAAACAATTGTGCATATTTTCTATTTTTTGCAACAATTAATAATCCAGATGTATCCTTGTCAATTCTATGAACAGTATATGGTTTTGTGTTCACAAAATATTTAGAATGAGCAAGTAAATCGATAATATTTTTAAAAGATTTTGTTCCTGATTGAACTGGTATACCAGAAGGTTTATTAATAACTATAAAATTTTCATTATCTTCAATTATAACCTCTGAAAAAATATCTAAATCATTTTTTTTTGGTTTAAATTTCTTAATAAATTTTTCTTTATCATTTTTTTTTGGAAAAAAGTTATTAATGATTATTTTGTCACTTAATTGAAGTTTATAGGAACTTTTTATCTTTTTATTATTTACTTTAATATTACCATTTCTAATATTTTTTTCTAATAATGACTGTGGAATATTACATAAATTTTTTTTGTACCATCTGTCTATTCTGCAATTTAAAAAATCATTATTAATTTCGTATATTTTTTTCATAAAATATAGTTAAATTTTAATATAATTTTAAATTAAGTAAAAAAAAAGTTTTTAATTTACTTTTTTTCTTTAGTTGATTTTGCTTTTTTTGTTTTTTTTGCTTTTGTGGTTACTTTAACTTCTTTAGTTATTTTATCTTCTTTCACTCCTTTAGCGGGAGCTGTAGTTAAATTCTTATTTGTATCCTCTGTTTTTTTTGGTATATCAACTTTTTTTGCTTCTACATCTCTATCTATTAACTCAATAATAGCCATTGGAGCAAAATCACCATATCTATGACCAGCTTTGATAACTCTACTGTAGCCACCTTTTCTATCAAAGTATCTTTTTGATAATACTTCAATTAATTTGCTTACTGATTGTTTGCTCTGCAACTTTGAATATAGATTTTTTTTAGTGTGTAAATTATTTTTTTTTCCTAATGTGATAACTTTATCTATTTTAGGTTTAAGTTCTTTAGCCTTTGGCAAAGTTGTAGTGATTTGCTCATATTTTATTAAAGAATTAAGCATATTTTTAAATAAAGCTTTTCTATGTTCACTGGTTCTATTTAGTTTTCTATGTGCTATTTTATGTCTCATAATTATTTAGTAATTATTTAGTAATTATTATCTTCATTTTTCTTAGATAATTCAGAGATATTGTCTGGTGGCCAATTTGGTATTTCCATACCTAGATATAACGACATTGTATTTAATACTTCTTTAATCTCGTTTAAAGACTTTCTTCCAAAATTAGGTGTTCTCAACATTTCTGATTCTGTTTTTTGTACAAGATCACCAATATAAATAATATTATCATTTTTTAAACAATTCATAGATCTTACAGATAATTCAAGTTCATCAACTCTTCTTAATAAATTTCTATTAAATTCAGGTTCCACTGGTTGTTGTGGTTTTATAACTTCTTTTGGATCATCAAAATTAACAAAAACAGATAATTGATCTTGGAAAATTCTGGCTGCATAAGCTATAGCATCTTCAGCTTCAAGAGATCCATTTGTTTCAACATTCATGATTAATTTATCATAATCTAAAGCTTTACCTTCTCTAGCTGTTTCTACAGTATAGGAAACACTTTTTACTGGACTAAATAAGGAATCAATAGGTATTAGACCAATTGGTGAATCATCACTTTTATTTCTCTCTGCTGGAACATAACCTTTTCCGTTTTTGACAACTAATTCCATATGGAATTTAGTTTTTTCATCTAGATTACAAATAGTAAGATCAGGATTTAATATTTCAACATCAGCATTTGGATTAATATCTTTTGCTTTAACTTCACAAGGGCCTGTAATATCAAGTATAAGTTTTTTTGACTCTTGAGAGTTTAATTTTAAAGCTAATGATTTAATATTTAAAACTATGTCTGTTACATCTTCTCGAACACCATTGATAGAAGAGAATTCATGAAGAACTCCATCTATTTGAATTGCTGTTACTGCTGCTCCTCTGATAGATGAAAGCAAAACTCTTCTTAATGAATTACCAAGAGTTAAAGCATAGCCTTTTTCTAGAGGTTCTGCTGTAAAAACTGCTAAAGTTTTATTTTCATTTTTTTTAATATCTATTTTTGCTGGCTTAATTAAAGCTTTCCAATTTTTATCAGTTACTATATTTTCCATTTATACTCTCCTTTTTTTTGGTGGTCTAGATCCGTTATGTGGCATTGGTGTTGTGTCTTTTATTGTTAAAATTTTAAAACCTCTAGCTTGTAATGCTCTTAAAGCTGTTTCTCTACCTGATCCTGGGCCTTTTAATTCAACAGATAAGTTTTTTAATCCGTATTCTAAAGCTTTTCCAGCTGCATCATCAGCTGCTATTTGTGCTGCGTATGGAGTTGATTTTCTAGAACCTTTAAACCCTTTAGTTCCAGCAGATGACCAAGCTAATACATTTCCACTTTCGTCTGTAATAGAAATAATTGTATTATTAAAAGTAGCTTTAATATAAGCAACACCTGAAAGAACATTCTTTTTAGTTTTCTTTTTTTTGTACTTAGGTTGAATAGCTACTTTAGATTCAGTTTTGCTTGTTGTGTCTTTTTTAGGATTACTTTTTTCTTCTTTTGCGTTCATTGTTATTTTTTCATTAATGTGAGTTTTTTACCTGCTATAGCTATTGCTTTACCTTTTCTTGTTCTTGCATTGCTATGCGTTCTTTGACCTCTTACAGGTAATTTTTTTCTATGTCTTGAACCTTTGTATGTTCCTAAATCAACTAATCGTTTAATGTTAATAGACGTTTGCCTTCTTAAGTCACCTTCAACTGTAAAATTCTGATCTATAAATTCTCTTATTTTTAAAACTTCTTCCTCTGATAAATCGTTTACTCTTTTTTTTATAGGTATGTTTAATTTGTCACATATATTCTTAGAATAATTGTCACCAATTCCGTATATATAAGTTAAAGCAACATGTACTAATTTATTTTGAGGAATATTTACGCCAGCAATACGAGCCATATTTAATGAATGATTTTATATATAAAAACCGTATTTATATAAATTGAAGGGCCAAAGTCAATGGTTTAAACTGACTAAAAGATCCTTTATTTCCTTATAAATTGAACCTATATCAGAAGATGCGCTTATATTATGCAAAATATTCTTTTTTTTATAATAATTTAATACTGGAAAAGTATCGTCAAAATATGTCTTAAGTCGATTTTCCAAAATATGTGCTTTATCATCTGGTCTTCTAACTAAAAATCTTGGTAAACAACTATGATTATTATTTGGGGGGTTAAAAAAATCGTTAAATATTTTTTTACATTTGCTGCAAACTGATCTTCCCGTGATTCTTTTAATCAATATATCTTTGTCTACTTCTAAATTTAGAACAGAGTCTATCTTTAAATTATAACTATTTAATAAGATATCAAAAGTTTTAGCTTGATTAAGATTTCTTGGATATCCATCAAAAATCATTCTGTCGTGATTTTTTGGGTTAGATATAATCTTTTTAATTAAATCATTAATAATTTCATCAGAAACAAACTTTCCTGAGTCAATGAGAATTTTAATTTTGTTGCCAAGATTTGTTTTTTTTTTAATTTCGTCACGTAAAAGATCTCCAGTAGAAACTTTAAAAAGATTATAATCTTTTGTTATATTATCTGATTGAGTTCCTTTTCCTGCTCCTGGCGGTCCAAAAAGCACAAGGTTCATTTATTTTCCAAATTTAGCTTTTTTAATCAAAGCTTCATATTGCTGACTCATTAATCTTGTTTGGACTTGTGTAACAGTATCCATTGCAACAACAACAACTATTAATACAGATGTACCTCCAAGATAAAAAGGGATTGGATATTTAGAAATTAAAAACTCAGGCATCAAACAAACTAATGTTAGATACAAAGCACCAATTGTTGTAAGTTTTGTTAAAATATTATCTATATAATCAGCAGTTCTATCACCAGGTCTAATTCCAGGAACATAGCCACCATGTTTTCTTAAATTTTCTGCAGTTTCCTTTGGATTAAAAACTATGGATGTATAAAAAAATGTGAAAAAAATTATTCCAAAAGCATATAAAATCATATACAGAGGCTTGCCTTGAGAAAAGTAAGAAGATAAATTTACAAAAAAATCACTTTCTGTCGAAGTTGCGAAGTTAGAAAAAGTTATAGGTAGCAATAATAAAGCTGAAGCAAAAATTGCAGGTATAACACCAGCAGTATTTATTTTTAGAGGTAAATGTGATGATTCACCTCCATAAACTTTTGATCCCATCTGTCTTTTTGGATAATTAATTAATATTTTTCTCATAGCTCTTTCCATAAATACAATAAACATAATTGTAATAAGCAATAATAAAAAAATACCTATTATTAAAACTGATGAAATAGCTCCTGTTCTTCCTAATTCAAAGGTTGTTGCTAATGCTCTAGGAATTTCAGCAACAATTCCTGAAAAGATAATTAATGAAATACCATTACCAATGCCCCTATAAGTAATTTGTTCTCCTAACCACATCAAAAAAACTGTTCCTGCAACAATAGTGATAACAGTGGTTATTCTAAAAAACATACCAGGATCAATTACTACATTGGAGGCACTCTCTAAACCCACAGATAATCCGTATCCTTGGATTGTAGCTAAAAAAACTGTTCCATATCGAGTTATTTGAGTAATTTTTGCTCTACCCGTTTCACCTTGACTCTTTAAATTTTTAAAATATTCAGAAACACCCGTTAATAGTTGTACTATAATTGAAGAAGAAATATATGGCATGATACCTAATGCAAAAATTGCCATTCTTGAAATAGCACCGCCAGCAAAAACGTTGAACATTCCAAGTAATCCCTTTTGATTTGAACTCATCAACTCTTGCAAGGCAAGCGGATCTATTCCTGGAATTGGTATATAAGTACCCATTCTATAAATTGATAGAACTAATATTGTAAAAATTATTCTACTTTTTAAATCATTAGATTTATTTAAAGAATTTGACATTATAAAATCTAGCTCTTTTGAATTGATTTGATTGAGCCACCAAATTTTTCAATTTGTTGTTTTGCATTTTTGGATGCAAAGTCTGCTTCAATTTTAATTTTACTTTTTAACTCTCCAGAACCTAAAATTTTTAATTTATTATATTTTTTATTAATAATATTTGTTTTTTTTAAACTTTCTAAATTAATAGTTTTATCTAATCCTAAAACTTTTTTTTCTACAATATGATCAATTTTAGATAAGTTTATTACTGCAATATTTTCTTTCTTTTTAATTGGTTTAAAGCCTCTTTTAGGCAATCTTCTATACAAAGGCATTTGACCACCTTCAAAACTTTTAATTGCAACACCAGATCTAGATTTCTGCCCTTTGTGACCTCTTCCGCTGGTCTTACCTTTGCCAGAACCTATGCCTCTACCAACTCTTTTTTTTTCTTTTTTATTTTTTGAACTTATTTCATTAAGTTTCATATTTTATCCTCGACTTTTTATAATTTCAGATATTTGTTTTCCTCTAATTTTAGAAATTGATTTAGGGCTTAATTGACTTTTTAAAGCATCAATACAAGCTCTTAAAACATTATGAGGGTTTTGTGACCCAAGAGATTTTGCTACAATATCTTGAATTCCTAAAACTTCACAAACTGCTCTGATAGCACCGCCAGCAATGATACCAGTTCCTGGAGGAGCAGATCTTAACATGACTCTGCCGGCTCCATTTTTGCTTCTAACGTCATGGTGAAGGGTTCTTCCTTCTTTTAAAGGTATTTGTAATAAATTTTTTCTCGCATTTTCTGTAGCTTTTTTAATAGCATCAGGAACCTGTTTTGCCTTACCATGTCCCATTCCTATTGATCCTGCTTGATTTCCAACTACAACTAAAGCAGCAAAAGCGAATCTTCGTCCTCCTTTAACAACTTTTGTTATTCTATTAATAGATACTAACTTATCTTTAAATTCTGATTTTTCCATAATTATAAATTTAATCCATTTTTTCTTAAACTATCTGCTAGTTCTTTAACTCTTCCATGATATCTATACTTCCCTCTGTCAAAAACAACATTTTTAATTTTTTTTTCGAGAGCTCTTTTTGCAAGTAGTTCACCAACTATATTAGATTTCTTTTTTTTATTTTCTTTAGTAAGTTTTTCTTTCAATTCTTTTTCCAATGAAGATGCAGAAACTAAAGTTTTGCTTGTATTATCATCAATAATTTGACCTGAAATATTTTTTGTAGATCTATATACCGTTAATCGATACCTGTCATAATTAACAGATTTGATCTTTTTTCTCACTCTCATTAATCTTCTTTTATCTCGTGTATTTGTCATTACTTTTTCTTGCCTTCTTTTCTTAAAACATATTGACCTTTTTCTTTAATTCCTTTTCCTTTATAAGGCTCAACTGGTCTATATGATTTTATTATAGCAGCTACTCTTCCAACTTGTTCTTTATCTATACCATTAATTTTAATAGTAGTTTGTTTTTCAACTGTTAATGTAATTCCTTTTGGAATATTATAGTTAATATCATGGCTATATCCTAGTTGTAAATTTAAGACTGTTCCTT
Organism: Candidatus Pelagibacter sp.; assembly: GCA_002689925.1. GTDB lineage: Bacteria > Pseudomonadota > Alphaproteobacteria > Pelagibacterales > Pelagibacteraceae. Next base: position 26,719 of record NZIO01000020.1, on the reverse strand, counting down.
TAAGTGCAGCTCTATAACCTACTCCTTTTAATTCCAAAATTTTTTCATAACCAACGCTTACACCATGAATAGCATTTTTAAGAAGGCTTCTAGACATTCCCCATGATTTTTTAATTTCATCAGTTTTTTTAATAGGAGAAATTGTTAAAAGATTTTCTTTTGTAATTTCTGTTGAAAACAATCTGTTATTAACATTAACTTCAAATGAACCTTTTGGTCCATTAAAAAGAATCTTTCCGCTCTCAAGTTTAGCAGTAGTTTTTTCAGGAATTTGAATTGCTTGTTTACCTATTTTTGACATTTAGAATACCCTACAAATTACCTCTCCACCAATGTTTTGCTTTCTTGCATCTTCATCAGTCATTACTCCTTTTGATGTTGATACTATCGCTATACCCATTCCATTTTGAATTCTTGGAATACTATCTGCGCTAGCATAAATTCTTCTACCTGGTTTTGAAACTCTACTTATTTCTTTAATTACAGGTGATCCCTCACTATATTTCAAATCAACTTTAAAATTATTTTTATTTTCTTTATTTTTTTCTTCTTTGTAATTAATTATATAGCCCTCTTTTGTTAAAATATCTAAAATCTTTCCTCTAAAATTTGAAGCAGGAACATCAATTTTCTTCATTGACCTCATTTGGCCATTTTTAATTCTTGCTAACATATCTCCTATCGGATCTCCAAAACTCATTTTACCTCCTTACCAGCTTGATTTTACCATTCCAGGAATTTTACCACTAGAAGCTAACTCTCTAAGTGCAATTCTTGAAATTTTTAATTTTCTATAAACCCCATGTGGTCTTCCAGTGATTTCACATCTATTTCTTACTCTTGTTTTAGATGAATTTTTTGGCAACTTAGATAGCTTAAGTTGAGCAGCAAATCTTTCTTCTAATGAGAGTTTTTTATCTCTTACCTTTGCTCTTAATGTATTTCTTTTCTTTAAATATTTTTTACTTAATTTAATTCTTTTAAGGTTTCTATTTACTGCACTTTTTTTTGCCATATTATTCCTTTCTTTTTAATTTGTTTTTTCTTTATTAAATGGAAAATTTAATTCTTCTAATAAAGATAATGTATGATCTTTATTTTTTGAACTAATTATAATCGTTATATCCATCCCTCTTATTTTTTCAACTTTATCAAAGTTTATTTCTGGAAAAATTATATGCTCTTTAATACCAAAACTATAATTTCCAAATTTATCAAAGCCTTTAGGAGATAAACCTCTAAAATCTTTAATTCTTGGCAGCGCTATATTAACAAGTCTATCAATAAATTCGTACATCTTATTTTTTCTAAGAGTTACTTTTACTCCCATGCTCGTACCTTTTCTTGTTTTAAAATTTGATATTGACTTTTTTGATTTTGTTATTAATGGCATTTGTCCACTAATCAAAGACATATCATCAACACATGTTTTGATTTTTTTTGTCTCAGTACCTTCTGCACCAAGACCCATATTTAAAACTACTTTAGTGATTTCTGGAACCATTAGTTTATTTGGTAAAGAAAATTTTTTCATTAATGATTCTTTTATTTGATTATTATATAATTCTTTTAATCTCGGAGTCATTTTTTACCTTTTGATGAAGTTTCTGCTTTAATATTTTCCAAATTAGATAAATGAATAAAGCTTTCTTTAGGAATAATTCCACCTTTTTTTTCTTTTGTAGTTTTAAGATGTTTTTTTACAATATTAATCCCTTTAACAATTGCTTTATCAATTTTACTATTAATCATCATAACTTCGCCTTTTTTTCCTTTATCCCTGCCACATAAAATTTTTACTTGCATACCCTTTTTAATTCTAGTCTTCATAAAACCTCCGGTGCTAAAGAAATAATTTTCATTTGAGCTTTTGATCTAAGTTCTCTTGTTACGGGACCAAAAATTCTTGTTCCTAATGGTTCACCTTTGTCATCAATAAGTACTACAGCATTACTATCAAATTTAACTTTTGAACCATCATTTCTGTGTATACCTTTTTTTGTTCTCACAACGACAGCTTTGTGAACAGTTCCTTTTTTAACTTTACCTCTTGGTAAAGCATCTTTTACAGTAATAACAATTACATCACCTATTGAAGCGTATCTTCGTTTAGAACCACCTAATACTTTTATACATTCAACTCTTTTTGCCCCTGTGTTATCAGCTACATTTAATTCAGTGTGATCTTGTATCATAAAATTATTTACTAAATACCTTCCATTGTTTATTTTTAGAATAAGGTTTTGACTCAACTATTTTAATATTATCCCCATTTTTAAATTCATTTTTTTCATCGTGTGCATGGTATTTTTTTGATGAAGATATTACTTTTTTAAAAAATGGGTGGATGTATTTTCTTTTTACTTTAACAACAACAGTTTTGTCATTTTTATCACTCACCACTACTCCTGAAAGAACTCTTTTTGTCATAATTATTTTATATTTATTTTAGTTAATGTTTTTGATATCAGTTTTTTTAGTTCATTTATTTTTGCTGGATTTGTTAATTGACCATTTGTTTTTTGAAATCTTAAATTAAACAAATCCTTTTTTAATTTAATATAATTGTTATTTAGCTCAGTTTTGGACATTTTTTGTATATCTTTATTTTTCATTTTTCATACCTTTTAACAAATTTTGTTTTAATTGGAAGTTTTGCTGAGGCTTTATATAGTGCTACTCTTGCAACTTCTTCTGTTACCCCATCAACTTCAAATAAGATTCTGCCAGGTTTTACTCTACAAACCCAAAATTCTGGAGCTCCTTTTCCTTTGCCCATTCTAACTTCAACAGGTTTTTTAGATACTGGTATGTTTGGGAAAACTCTCATCCAAACTTTACCTGTTCTTTTCATATATCTTGTTAAAGCAACTCTAGCAGCCTCTAATTGCTTAGATACTATTCTTTCAGGCTCCATTGCTTTAAGACCAAAAGCACCATAGTTTAATAACTCACCTCTTCCAGCTATTCCATGAATTCTGCCTTTATGAGCTTTTCTGTATTTTGTTCTAGTTGGTTGCAGCATGATTATTTAACATTTTCCTTTTCTTTGTCTTCGTTGTTATCACTTTTAATTATCAAACCTTTAAAAATCCAAACTTTTACACCAATAATTCCATAGGTTGTTAAGGCTTCTGCTTCAGAATAGTCAACATCTGCTCTTAGTGTGTGTAGAGGTACACTTCCCTCTCTTAACCATTCAGTTCTTGCTATTTCATTACCAGCTAATCTCCCACTTACACAAACTCTTATACCTTTAGCACCAAGTCTTAATGCAGATTGAATAGCTCTTTTCATAGCTCTTCTATAAGCAATTCTTTTAACTAATTGCTGAGCTATATTTTCAGCGACAAGATATGCATTAAGTTCAGGTTTTTTAACTTCTTTTATGTTTAAACTAATTTCATTAGATGAAATTTTAGAAATTAATTTTTTAATCTTTTCAATATCTGAGCCTTTTTTACCAATAACAAATCCAGGTCTCGACGTATAAATAGTTACAGAACATTTTTTTGATGATCTTTCTATTAAAACTTTTGAAACACCTGCATTAATAACTTTTTCTTTAATTAGTTTTCTAATTTTAAAATCTTCAATTAAAAAATTTCCAAAATCATTCTTTTTTGCAAACCAAACAGAATCCCATCCTCTGTTTACTCCAAGTCTGAAACCTACTGGATTAACTTTTTGTCCCATGTTCACTTTCCTTTTTTACATTTTCAGATAAAACTATTGTTACATTACTAAAAGGCTTTTTAATTGAAGAAGCTCTACCTTTTGCTCTTGGGCGAAATCTTTTCATTACTAGGCCCTTTCCTACATATGCTTCTTTGACATAAAGACTATCAATATCAAACTGATAATTATTTTCAGCATTTGCTACTGCAGATTTGACAGTTTTTTGAATATCTTTTGCAATTCTCTGTCTAGCAAAATCTAAATCTCTAATTGCAATATCAGCTTTTTTTCCCTTAATATGTCTTAAAATCAAGTTAATTTTTCTTGGGCTTGATCTAATATTCTTATTAACCGCCCTTACTATTTTTTCTTTAATATTCTTTTCTCTTTTGCTCATTTATTTTTTTTCTCCTGGTTTAGATGCAGGAGTTTTTTCTGCTGCTGCTTTTTTATCTGCTGGTGTATGTCCAGCAAACTGTCTTGTAGGAGCAAATTCTCCTAGCTTATGACCAACCATTTCATCTGAAATTGTTATTGGGATAAACTTTTTTCCATTGTGTATTAAAAAACTTATTCCAACAAAGTCAGGTGTGATAGTTGAATTTCTTGCCCAAGTTTTAATAGGTTTTTTAGTACTTTGGTCTTTTAATTTACCAATCTTCTTTAATAGACTTGGGTCAACAAATGGACCTTTCCAAACTGCTCTAGCCATATTTTAATTACCTCTTTTTTCTCCTAGAAATTATAAATTTATTTGTTCTTTTATTTTTTCTTGTTTTTAATCCTTTTGAAGATTGTCCTGTTCTTGAAACCGGGTTTCTACCACCAGATGTTTTTCCTTCTCCACCTCCATGTGGGTGATCAACTGGATTCATGGCTACTCCTCTAGTATGAGGTCTTCTACCCATCCATCTATTTCTTCCAGCTTTACCAATCTTAACATTTTTTTGATCTAAATTTGAAACAACACCAATTGTAGCTTTTGCAGTACTTATAATTTTTCTTATTTCTCCAGAGGCTAATTTTATAATACTATAAATTCCATCATTGCCTGATAATTGTGCTGATCCACCAGCAGATCTAACTAGTTTTCCTCCTCCACCAGGATTTAGCTCTATATTATGAATATATGTACCAGCAGGAATATCACTTAAAGGCATACAATTGCCAATTTTTATTTCTTTATTTCTTCCAGAAACTATTTCATCACCAACTTTTATTTCGTTGGGTGCTATCATATAAGATTTAATTCCATTCTCGTAGTTTGCCAACATAATGTAGCAAGTTCTATTTGGATCATATTCAATTCTTTCAATTTTAGCTTTTACATCATCGGTTTTTCTTAAAAAATCTATAATTCTATATTTATTTTTATGTCCAGCACCTTTATTTCTCGCTGTTAATCTTCCTTGATTATTTCTTCCACCAGTAGATTTTTTTCCTATTGTAAGAGATTTGAGTGGCTTACCTTTCCATAAGCCTGCTTTGTTGACAAGCACTGTTCCTCTTGTGGACTTTGTATAGGGTTTAAATGTTTTAAGTGACATAAAATTACAATCCAGTTGTTAGATCAATACTTTGACCTTTTTTTAAAGTTACTATAGCTTTTTTATAATCTGCTTTTTTTACCTTTTTTCCTCTTACTACTTTGTTTTTACCTTTAATTTTTATAGTATTTAATTTGATAACATTTACTTTAAATATTTTTTCAATATTTTTTTTAATAACTTTTTTATTAGCTTTTATGTTTACTTTAAAAATGATTTTATTTTGTTCAGACAAGCTAGTTGCTTTTTCTGTAATAATAGGTGACAAAATACTGTCATAAAAGTGAATTTTACTCATTTAATAATCTCTTTTCTAAATTTTTAATAGCTGTTTTGGTAAATAAAACATTTTGATACTTTAATAGATCATATATACTAGTCTTTCTTTCATCTATAATCTTTAAATTACGAATATTTCTTGCTGATTTTTCTACTTTAATTTTTGAATCTTTGTCTGGAACTAAAAGTAAATTATTGAGTTTATTTTTTGTTAAAAAATTATTAAATTCTTTCGTTTTTTTAATTTCTTTAACAAAATCATCTACTACAAAAAGTTTTTTATTTTCATTTTTTTCAGATAAGACATTTTTAAACGCCAATCTTTTTTCTTGTTTATTTATTTTTAGAATTCTCTTTGATGCTCCTTTTGGACCATGTGCAATACCTCCACCGACAAAAATAGGAGCCTTTCTGCTACTGTGTCTTGCTCCACCTGTTCCTTTTTGAGCGTAAATTTTTGATGTAGATCCTTTAATTTCATTTCTTTGTTTTGTTTTTGCTGTTCTCTTTTTTAAGATACTTATTTGCCATTTTACAGCTTTTAAAACAACATCCTTTTTAGCTTTTTTAGAAAAAACTTTATCTGAAACTTCTAAATCACCTGAAGTTTTATTATCAATATTTATTATTTTAATTTTCATTATTTCTTTTCCTTTTTAGAATCTTTTTTATTATCATTTTTATTATCTGATAATGTTTTAGCTAATGCTGTAAATTTTTCTTGTAATGTTATCTTATGAATATCTTTCTTTGCTTCTTTTATCAAAACTATAGAATTCTTTGCGCCTGGTATTGACCCTTTAATAAATAATAAATTATTTTCTTCATCAGATTTTATTAATTCAAGATTTTGTATTGTTCTTTGTTTATCACCCATATGCCCAGCCATTTTTTTCCCTTTAAAAACTTTACCAGGATCTTGATTTTGACCAGTAGATCCATGTGCTCTATGTGAAACAGAAACGCCGTGTGATGCTCTTAGTCCACCAAAATTATGTCTTTTCATTGCACCAGCAAAACCTTTACCAATTGTTTTAGCAGTAATATCAACATATTTTTTATCTTTTAATATTTCTAATCCAATTTCATTACCTTCTTTATAATCCTGAATATTTTTAACTCTAAATTCTTTTAAAATTTTTTTGGGTTCTGTAGATTTTTTTACAAAAAATCCCTTCATTTGTTTCGTTTGTTTAGATGTTTTTATTTTACCAAAGCCAACTTGAATTGCGTCGTAGCCTCTTTTTTCTTTAGTAATAACATTAATGATTCTGCCTTTTTCAATCATTATTACAGTTACAGGAACTGAAACACCTACATCAAAAAATTCTCTTGTCATTCCAATTTTTTTTCCAATTAATCCTAAAGACATCAAATTATCCTATATTTTTATTTCCACATCTACACCAGATGCTAAATCTAATTTCATTAAAGCTTCCACTGTTTGTGGGGTTGGCTCAATTATATCTATTAATCTTTTGTGTGTTCTTGTTTCAAATTGTTCTCTACTCTTTTTATCGATATGTGGCGATCTTAGAACTGTATAAATTTCTTTTTTGGTTGGTAAGGGAATTGGACCTTTAATTTGTGCGCCAGTTCTCTTGACTGTGTTAACAATTTCTATAGTAGATTTATCTAAAATCTTATTATCGTAAGCTCTTAATCTGATTCTTATATTTTGTTTTTCCATTTTTTATGCCATTTTTTTAGTTACTTCATCTTGAACATTTTGTGGTACTTTTGAATAATGATCAAAAAACATTGAATATTGAGCTCTTCCTTGAGACATAGACCTAAGATTATTTATATATCCAAACATATTTGCTAAAGGAACCATTGCAGTTATTACTGTAGCATTTCCTCTTTTATCTGTAGTTCCAACTTGTCCTCTTCTACTATTTAAATCTCCAATAACATCACCCATATAATCTTCTGGTGTAACTACTTCTACTCTCATCATCGGTTCTAAAAGTTTTAAAGAAGCTTTTGTGCAAGCTTCCTTAAAGCAATATCTAGAAGCAATTTCAAAAGCTAAAACACTTGAATCCACATCGTGATGTAAACCATCTAAAATTGTTACTTTATAATCTAGTAATGGAAAGCCAGCTAATATTCCACTGTCAGCAACACTTTGAATTCCTTTTTCAACTCCAGGAATAAATTCTTTTGGAATAGCCCCACCTTTAATTTTATTTTCTATTTCTCTTCCTTTTCCAGGTTCTAATGGTTCAACAGTCAGTTCAACTTTAGCAAATTGACCGGCTCCACCACTTTGTTTTTTATGGATATAAGTATTTGTTGCTGAGTTGAGAATTGTTTCTCTATAAGCTACTTGAGGGGCTCCGATATTAGCCTCAACCTTAAATTCTCGTTTCATTCTATCAACTATTATATCTAAATGTAACTCACCCATACCTTTAATTATTGTTTGACCTGACTCTTCATCTGAAGATACTTGAAATGAAGGATCTTCTTTTGCAAGTCTACCAAGAGCCTCTCCCATTTTTTCTTGGTCTGCTTTAGTTTTCGGTTCGACAGCAATTTCTATAACAGGATCTGGGAATTCCATTGGTTCTAGAACTACAGGTTTATCTTCGTCTGATAAAGTATGACCAGTAATAGTATATTTTAAACCAGCTAATGCCACTATATCACCTGAGTTTGCTTCTTTTACATCTTCTCTACTATTGGCATGCATTAATAACATTCTACCAACTCTCTCTTCTTTATCCTTGCTCGTATTATAAATGCCCGTGGCTGCTTTTAACGTTCCAGAATAAATTCTTATAAAAGTTAAAGTACCAACGAATGGATCTGTCGCAACTTTAAATGCTAGAGCTGAAAAAGGTTCATTATCATCAAATTTTCTTTCAACTTCATCTTTTGAATTTGGCTTAGTTCCTTTAATTGAGCCAATATCAATAGGGCTAGGTAAAAAATTTACAACTGCATCTAATAATGGTTGCACTCCTTTGTTTTTAAAAGCAGAGCCTGTTGTGATTGGAACAAAGCTAAAACCTAAAGTGCCTTTTCTAATACATTTAATTAAATCATCATCAGATGGTTCTTTTCCATCAAGGTATGCTTCCATTAATTTTTCATCTTCCTCAACAGCAGCTTCTACAAGTTCTTTTCTATATTTATCAGCTATTTCTTTTAAATCAGCTGGTATATCTATTATATCAAATTTAGCTCCTAAATCTTCATTTTGCCAAACAATAGCTTTCATTTTTACTAGATCTACAACACCTTTTAAATCAGCTTCTGAACCAACAGGTAATTGCAAAACTAATGGTTTACACCCTAATCTTTCTTTAATCATATCTACGCATCTGTAAAAATCTGCTCCAGTTCTATCAAGCTTATTAACAAAACAAATTCTTGGAACTTTATATTTATCAGCTTGGCGCCACACAGTCTCAGACTGTGGTTCAACACCTGCAACACCATCAAAAACACAAACTGCACCGTCCAAAACTTTTAAAGATCTTTCTACTTCAATAGTAAAATCTACGTGTCCAGGAGTATCAATAATATTAATTCTGTGATCATTCCAAAAGCAAGTGGTTGCTGCTGAAGTAATAGTTATGCCTCTTTCTTGTTCTTGTTCCATCCAATCCATAGTTGCAGCACCATCATGAACTTCTCCAATTTTATGACTTTTTCCTGTATAATATAAAACTCTCTCTGTAGTGGTTGTTTTTCCAGCATCAATATGTGCCATGATACCAATATTTCTATATTTTTCTAATTTATGTGTTCTTGTCATTTTATTTTACCATCTAAAGTGTGCAAAGGCTTTATTTGACTCAGCCATTTTATGAGTGTCCTCTCTTTTTTTTATTGATGATCCTTTTTTTTGAGAAGCATCCATTATTTCATAAAAAAGTTTTTCCGCCATTGTTTTGTTTTTTCTTTTTCTCGTTGAATCTATGATCCATCTTAAAGCTAACGCTTCTGATCTGCTAGTTTTTACCTCTACTGGAACTTGATAAGTAGCACCACCTACTCTTCTTGATCTAACTTCAATATTTGGCCTGACATTATAAATTGCATCATTAAAAACTTTAATTGGATCAATTTTAGTTTTGCTTTCTATTTTTTCTAAAGCAGAATAAACTATTTTTTCAGCTAAACTTTTTTTTCCATCATACATAATTGAATTAATAAATTTAGATAAAGTAAGTGATCCATATTTGGGATCTGCTAAAAATTTTCTTTTTGGTTTTTTTCTTTTTCTAGACATAAAAATTATTTTGGTTTTTTCGCTCCATATTTAGATCTTTGTTGTTTTCTTGCAGAAACTCCTTGGGTATCTAAATTACCTCTTAAAATATGATATCGAACTCCAGGTAAATCTTTTACACGCCCACCTCTTATTAATACAACTGAGTGTTCTTGTAAGTTATGACCTTCTCCTGGAATATAACAGGTAACCTCATGACCATTTGACAACCTAACACGTGCAACTTTTCTTAAAGCAGAATTTGGTTTTTTTGGTGTTGTTGTGTAAACTTTTGTACACACTCCTCTTTTTTGTGGAGATCTTTCTAGAGCAGGAACTTTGTGCCTCTCTTTATCTCTAACCCTAGGTTTTCTAATCAACTGATTAATAGTTGGCATAATTATTCTATATTTAAAATTAATTTATAGTGGGAGCAATTTTGAAATTAACAAAGTTTTGCATTCTTGGCAGCGTTTAAGGTTAATACAACCTTACTTCCAACCATAAAAATTGTGCCCAAATTACTAATCGAAATGGTAAAAGTCAACTAGTAATATAGTAAATGTTACGTTTGTGTTTCTGAGTTTATCTGCTTAATATCAAGGTCTTTAGCGATTTTATTCCATTTGTTTTTAACGCTACCTGTTCCTGCTGGAACCAACCTACCAACTATCACGTTTTCTTTTAATCCGTGTAGATCATCAATTTTACCACGTATTGCAGCATCTGTTAATACTCTCGTTGTTTCTTGGAATGAGGCAGCAGAAATGAATGAATTTGTTTGTAAAGAAGCTTTTGTAATACCAAGCAGAACCCTAGAGCTTTCAGCTGGTATTTTGCCTTCTTTTTTTAATAATTCGTTTGCCTCTTCAAATTCATTTATATCCACTATTTCTTTTAACAAATATTTAGAATCGCCACTTTTCGTTATTTCTACTTTTCTTAACATTTGACGAACAATCGTTTCAATGTGCTTATCGTTAATAACAACGCCTTGCAATCTATAAACTGCTTGTACTTCATCAACAAAATAATTAGTTAAAGCTTCAACGCCAAGTATTCTTAAAATATCATGAGGTGCTGGATTACCATCTATTAAATATTCTCCCTTTTTAATCTTTTCACCTTGATTAAAATTTGTATGCTTTCCTTTAGGAATTAAATAATTTGAAGCATCCCCTGTTTCAGGAACTATAGAAACTTTAAGTTTTCCTCTTACTTCTTTACCAAATTGAACAACTCCATCATTTTCAGCTATAATAGCACTTTCCTTTGGTCTTCTAGCTTCAAATAAATCGGCAACTCTAGGTAGGCCTCCTGTAATATCTTTTGTTTTAGATCCTTTCTTAGGTAGTCTTGCTAAAACATCACCAGCAAAAACTTTTTGGCCATCTTTAACTGAAAGTATTGTATCTGGAACTAAATAATATCTGGCCTCGTTATCATCAGCTTTTTTAATAATTTCACCTTTTTCATTTCGTAATGTAATTCTCGGTTTCAATTCAGAGCTTTTTGATTGAACTCTCCAATCAATAACAGATTTTGAGGATATACCTGTTTCATCATCAACTGTTTCAGCTATTGAAATACCATCTACTAAATCTACATAGTTTGCAACTCCACTTTTTTCTGCAACAACTGGTGTTGTATAAGGGTCCCATTCAGAAATTTTTTCACCTTTCTTAATATTTTCCCCATCTTGAAAAAAAAGTTTAGCTCCATAAGGAACTTTGTATGATCCTATTTGTCTACCATTATCATCTTCGATAGATAGTTGAGTATTTCTTCCCATGATAACTAATTTTTTACTTGAGTCTTGAACCAAATTTTTATTAACTATTTTTAATTTTCCAGCATTTTGACAAATTACCTGTGACTCTTCCTTAATTTGAGCTGTTCCTCCTACATGGAAAGTTCTCATAGTTAACTGAGTACCAGGTTCACCAATTGACTGGGCAGCAATCATTCCAATAGCTTCTCCAATTGTAACAAGTCTCCCTCTAGATAAATCTCTTCCATAACAATTTGCACATACTCCTTCTTTAGAAATACATGTGATTACAGAATGAACTTTTATAGATTTTACTCCAGCTGCATCAATTTTTTCACAAACTTCTTCATCTATCATTTGTTTTTTCTTGATTAGAGTTTCGCCACTTATTGGATGTTTAACTTCTTCAGCCGTAACTCTTCCTAAAGCTCTTTCAGATAAACTTACAATAATATTTCCTCCTTCAAGAATTTCTGACAAAATTATTGAGTCTTTTGTTTTTGCACCACAATCAATTTTTGTTATCGAAATATCTTGAGCAACATCACACAGTCTTCTAGTTAAATAACCAGAATTAGCTGTTTTAAGGGCTGTATCAGCTAAACCTTTTCTTGCTCCATGCGTTGAATTAAAATACTCAAGCACAGATAAACCTTCTTTAAAATTTGAAATTATAGGCGTTTCAATAATTTCTCCTGAGGGCTTAGCTATAAGTCCTCTCATTCCAGCTAATTGTTTCATTTGAGCAGCCGATCCTCTTGCCCCTGAGTCTGCCATCATAAATACAGAATTTGTTTGAATTCTTTCTGAGGATTCTTTTTTACTTGAAGATGAAATACCTTTCATCATCTCACTAGCAACTAGATCAGTACATTTTGACCATGCATCAACTACTTTATTATATTTTTCACCTCTAGTAATTAAACCTTCTGCATATTGTGTTTCATAATCTGCAATCATTTTTTTTGTTTCATTAATTAGACTTTCTTTGTTTTGAGGAATAACTAAATCATCTTTTCCAAAAGAAATTGCTGCTTTAAAGGCATGTTTAAAACCTAAATTTTTTAAATTGTCACAAAATAGAACTGTTTCTTTTTGACCACAATATCTATAAACCATGTCAATTATTTCAGATACTTGTTTTTTCGACAAAACTCTGTTTATTAGATTAAATTTAATTCTATGATTTTTTGGTAAAATACCAGCAAGTAAAAATCTTCCTGCTGTACTTTCATATTTTTCATATACTTTTTCATTATTTTCATCAACAGTTTCAAAACGGCCAATAATTTTTGAATGAACATTTATGTGATTTGACTCTAGTGCTTGGTCGATTTCATTAACATTTAAAAAATAACCTTTAATTTTTTCTTTGTCATTATCATTAAATTGAGAAAGGTAATAAAGACCTAAAATTATATCTTGACTAGGAACAATAATCGGTTTTCCATTAGATGGACTTAGAATATTATTTGTTGACATCATTAAAACTCTGGCTTCTAGTTGAGCTTCTAAACTTAGAGGAATATGAACAGCCATTTGGTCTCCATCAAAATCAGCATTAAATGCTGCACACACTAGTGGATGTAATTCTATCGCATTCCCTTCGATTAGTTTAGCTTCAAAGGCTTGAACACCTAACCTATGAAGCGTTGGAGCTCTATTTAAAATGACTGGATGTTCTCTTATTATATGTTCCAATGAATCCCACACTTCTTCTTTTTCTTTTTCTACTAATCTTTTAGCTTGTTTTATAGTTGTTGCTAAACCTAATTTGTTTAATCTTGCATAAAGAAATGGTTTAAATAATTCTAAAGCCATTTTTTTTGGTAAACCACATTGATGCAACTTTAAATCTGGACCAACAACAATTACTGATCTTCCTGAGTAATCAACTCTTTTTCCTAATAAATTTTGTCTAAATCTACCTTGTTTACCTTTTAACATTTCTGCTAAAGATTTAAGTGGTCTTTTACCTGTGCCCGTAATTACTCTACCTCTTCTTCCATTATCAAATAAAGCATCTACAGCTTCTTGAAGCATTCTTTTTTCATTTCTTACAATTATATCAGGAGCTTTTAAGTCCATTAATCTTTTTAATCTATTATTTCTATTTATAACCCTACGATATAAATCGTTTAAATCAGAAGTAGCAAACCTACCTCCATCCAAAGGAACTAGTGGTCTTAGCTCAGGAGGTATAACTGGTAGAGTTGTTAGTATCATCCACTCAGGTTTATTTCCTGACTTTATAAACGACTCTATTAATTTTAATCTTTTTGTGGTTCTTTCTTCTGCGACTTTAGATTTAGTTGTTTTTAATAATCCTCTTAATCTTTCTCTTTCCTTTTCTAAGTCTAAATTTGATAGTATTTCTCTAATTGTTTCTGCTCCTATACCAACCGTAAATGAATCTTGCCCATGTTCATCTTGAGCTTTCATATATTCTTCTTCTGTAAGTAGTTGATTTTTCTTCAAAGGTGTTAGGCCTGGTTCAACAACCATAAAATTTTCAAAATATAAAACTTTTTCAATTTCTTTAAGTTTCATATCTACAGCTAAAGCTATTCTGCTTGGTAGAGATTTTAAAAACCAAATATGAGCAACTGGTGTGGCCAAATCAATATGACCCATTCTTTCTCTTCTTACTTTTGCTTGTGTAACTTCAACACCACATTTTTCACAAATGATTCCTCTAAACTTCATTCTTTTGTATTTGCCACAAAGGCACTCATAATCTTTGATTGGACCAAAAATTCTTGAACAAAAAAGTCCTTCTTTTTCAGGTCTAAAAGTTCTGTAATTAATAGTTTCAGGTTTTTTAATCTCGCCAAATGACCAAGATTTAATTTTTTCTGGACTAGCTAGACTAATTCTTATTTGACTGAATCTTTGGTCTAACGCTGCACTTCTTGTATTTTTAGTAACTTCTTTTAGCATTTAATTCAATTCTATATTTAATCCTAGAGCTTTAATTTCTTTAATAAGTACGTTAAATGACTCTGGAACACCAGATTCAAAATTCTCATCACCTTTTACAATTGTTTCATAAACTTTAGTTCTTCCAGCAACATCATCAGATTTAACTGTTAAAATTTCTTGTAGAGTGTAGGCAGCACCATAAGCTTCTAATGCCCAAACTTCCATTTCTCCAAATCTTTGACCTCCAAGTTGAGCTTTTCCTCCTAATGGTTGTTGAGTTACTAAACTATAAGGACCCGTAGATCTAGCATGAATTTTATCTTCGACCAAATGATGTAATTTTAACATGTAGATAGTTCCTACTGTAACATTTCTATCAAAAGGTTCTCCAGTTCTTCCATCCCACAATTTAGTTTGACCTGAAGATGATAGGTTAGCTAATTCAAGCATGTTTGTTACATCTTTTTCTGATGCACCATCAAAAACAGGTGTAGCGATAGGAATTCCATGAGTTAAGTTTTGACTCAGTTCATTAAATTCATCGTCTGTTAAAGGGCTAATTCTTTCTTTAAAAACTTCGTTACCATATATTTTTTCTAAGGTTTGGTTAATTTTTTTTCTTCTAGTAACTTTATCATTAAATTCATTGCAAACTTTATTTATAGCTTCACCTAACTCTGAACAAGCCCAACCTAGATGGGTTTCTAAAATTTGACCTACGTTCATCCTGCTTGGAACACCTAAAGGATTTAAAACTATATCAACTGGTTTACCATTTTTCATATATGGCATGTCTTCCATAGGCACTATCTTGCTTATAACACCTTTGTTTCCATGTCTTCCTGCCATTTTATCTCCTGGCATTAGTCTTCTTTTTACAGCCACAAATACTTTTACCATTTTCATAACACTTGGTAATAAATCATCACCTTGCTGAATTTTTTCAACTTTATCTTCAAATCTGGATTTAATATCTAAATTTACTTTATTAAACTGGTCTTTTAATTTTTGTAAATTTTGATTAATATTTTCATCATTTGTAATTATTTTCCAACAATCGTTTAAACTAATATCTTTTAAAACATCATTATTTAATTTAGTCCCTTCATTAATTTCTTTGATTTTTTTCTTTATTTCAGAGTTTTTAAGTAATTCTAAAACTCTACTTTTAATATTGTTTTCTAAAATTTTTTCTTCAACTTTCCTATCTTCTTGAACAGATTCTATTCCAGCTCTTTCTATCGCAACTGACCTCTCATCTTTTTCTATTCCGTGTCTGTTAAATACACGAACATCTACAACTATACCTGTTCCTCCCGGAGGCATTTTTAAAGAAGAATCTCTAACGTCTGAAGCTTTTTCTCCAAATATTGATCTTAATAATTTTTCTTCAGGGCTTGTTGGTGTGTCACTTTTAGGAGTTACTTTACCTACAAGAAAATCACCAGGTTTAACTTCTGAACCTATGTAAACTATTCCTGACTCATCTAAATTTCTCAAAGATTCTTCATTAACATTAGGAATATCTCTTGTTATTTCTTCTGTACCTAGTTTTGTATCTCTAGCCATTAATTCATATTCTTCAATGTGTATTGAAGTAAATACATCGTCGCGTACACATCTTTCTGAAATTAATATAGAGTCTTCAAAATTATAACCTAGCCAAGGCATGAAGGCTACAGTTACATTTTTACCAAGCGCTAACTCACCTAGTTTTGTAGATGGACCATCAGCTATAATATCACCTTGATTAACTTTATCACCAACTTTAACTAAGGGTCTTTGATTGATGCATGTATTTTGATTTGATCTTTGAAATTTAAGTAAATTATAAATATCTACACCTGATTTACTCAAATCTTTTTCTGTAGATACTTTAACTACTATTCTTTTTCCATCAATCTTGTCTACTACACCTTCTCTTTTTGCAATTATTGTAACCCCAGAGTCTAGAGCAACATCTTTTTCTATGCCAGTGCCTACTAATGGTGACTCAGGTTTAACTAAAGGTACCGCTTGTCTCATCATGTTTGAACCCATTAATGCTCTATTGGCATCATCATTTTCCAAAAATGGAATTAAAGATGCTGCAACTGAAACAAGTTGTTTAGGTGATACATCTATATAATCAATATTTTCTGGTTTAGCTAATTCAAAGTTAAGAGATTTTCTACAAGAAACTAATTCTTCTATAAAATGTCCATTTTTATCAATTGGAGAATTTGCTTGAGCTATTGTATATTTTGTTTCCTCTATAGCAGATAAGTATTCAATTTTATCACTGATCTTTCCATCGTTAACTTTTTTATAAGGACTTTCTATAAAACCATATTTGTTAACTTTTGAATAAGTTGCTAAACTATTTATTAATCCAATATTGGGTCCTTCTGGAGTTTCTATTGGACAAATTCTACCGTAATGAGTTGGGTGAACATCACGTACTTCAAATCCAGCTCTTTCCCTTGTTAATCCACCAGGACCTAAGGCTGAAACTCTTCTTTTGTGAGTAATTTCAGAAAGAGGATTTGTTTGATCCATAAACTGAGATAACTGAGAAGTTCCAAAAAAATCCTTTAAAGACACTGTTATGGGTTTAGCGTTAATTAAATCTTGAGGCATAACTGAATCAACTTCTAGTGTTGACATTTTTTCTTTTATAGCTCTTTCCATTCTTAATACACCAATTCTAAATTGATTTTCAACCAATTCCCCAACTGAACGAACTCTTCTATTACCTAGGTGATCAATATCATCAACTTCCCCTTTTCCATCTCGAAGATCTAACATCACTTTAATGATTTCGATAATATCGTCTGTTCTAAGAATTGTAACATCGTTGCTACAATCTAAATTTAACCTTGCGTTCATCTTAACTCTACCAACGTCAGATAAATCATATCTATCTGATTTAAAAAAAAGGTTATTAAATACGATGTTAGCAACTTCGTAGGTTGGTGGTTCACCTGGTCTTAAAAATCTATAAATGTCATAAATGGCATCTTCTTTAGTCTTATTTTTATCAGATTTTAAAGTATTAATTAGATACGGCCCTTTATTAATATAATCTATGTCTGTAATATTTATTTTAGTAATATTTTGATCAATAATTTTATCTATAATTTCTTGTGTGATTTCAGTTCCTATATCTAATTCCTCAGAATTATTTAATATGATCGGCTTATGTAAAAATTTACCAATGAAATATTCATTTGAAACTAAGATTTCTTTCAAACCATCTCTTTCAAGCTTTAGTGCTATTGCAGAAGTAACTCTAGTTCCAGCTTTTAATATTACTTTAGTATTTTTTGAATCGACCAAGTCTTCTTGAAGTTTTGTTCCTTTATATTGAGTTGCCTTAAATTTAGCTTTCCAATTATTTGAATTTTTTTGAAATGTGAATTCACTAAATTCATAAAATAGATCTAATAAATCTTTTCTCTTAATATCCAAAGCATATAGTAAAGTTGTTATAGGTAATTTTTTTTTTCTATCAATTCTAAAAAATAAATTATCTTTAGTGTCATATTCAAAGTCTAACCAAGATCCTCTACTAGGGATTATTCTGCAATTAAAAAGTTTTTGTCCAAGAGAGTGTGTTTTGCCTTTATCATGGTCAAAAAAAACACCAGGACTTCTATGCATTTGGTTTACTACAACTCTTTGAACACCGTTTACTACAAAAGTTCCGCTTGGAGTCATTAAAGGTATATCACCCATATAAACTTCTTGTTCTTTTGCAGATTGTACTTGTTTAGTACCAGCTTCTTGATCTATGTCATAAACAACAAGTCTTAAAGTTGGTTTAAGTGCAGCTGAATAAGTTAACCCTCTTTGAATACATTCCTCAACATCGTATTTTGGTTTATCAAATCTATAAGACAAATATTCAATTGTTGCTTTTTCTGAACTTTCTTCTATTGGAAAGATACTTTTAAAAACTTTTTCTAAACCTTTAAGACGAGATACGTTTTGTTTTTCAGGTTTATGAGATAAGAACTCTTTGTAAGATTCTTTTTGGACTTCTATTAAGTTAGGTATTGATAAAGATTCTTTTAGTTTACCAAAACTTTTTCTTATATTTTTTTTTTCAATAAAAGATAATCGCATGCATGCTATCTGTAGTTATAAAATACAGATATATTTAAGTTTTTATAAATTACTTTAATTCTACTTTTGCGCCAGCTGCTTCTAATTTTTTCTTAACTTCTTCAGCATCTTTTTTACTAACGCCTTGTTTAATTTCTTTTGGAGCAGCTTCAACTAAGTCTTTTGCTTCTTTTAATCCTAAACCAGTGAATGCTCTCACTTCTTTAATTACATTAATTTTTTTATCTCCAATTGCTGACAAGAAAACTGTAAATTCAGATTTTTCTTCTGCAGGCGCTGCACCACCGGCTGCTGGAGCTGCTGCTGCTGCTGGAGCTGCTGCTGACACGCCCCATTTTTCTTCTAATTTTTTTGAAAGCTCTGCAGCTTCAACTACTGTTAATTTGGATAACTCATCGATAATTTTATTTAGATCTGTCATAATTTTTTTTCTAGTTAAGATTTAATACTCTTTTCGTGCGCCAAAATAGCAATTTTTGAGCCAGGTGCAAGTAAAATACTTAATATTTTTTGCGCTGATGCCTTCAAAATACCCACTATTATGCCCCTTGCTTCCTCTAAATTAGGTAATGTGGCAATATTAGACACATCTTTAACCTCTAACAGCTCTCCAGCCATTATTCCACCTAAGATTTTAAGGTTTTTATTAGTTTTGGAAAAGTTTGTTAAAATTTTAGCAGAAGAAATTCCATCGTCAGAAAAAGCAATCGCTGTAGGGCCAGTAAAAAATTTTTCTAAATTTTGGCACGGAGTTCCTTTTAAAGCTAATTTTGTAATTCTATTTTTTGTTATTTTAAAGATTATTCCATTTTTTCTCATTTCACTTCTTAATTCATCTAATTGTTTTACAGACAAACCTTGATAATGAGTAACCAAAATAGAATCATTTTTATCAAAACAACTCTTCATTTCATTTATATAATTTTGTTTTTCAGTTTTGTTCATTTCAAATTACCTTGACTTTTACTTTGTGTGATAATCCCATAGATGATGTTATAAATGAGGATAAAATAAAATTACCTTTAAAATTATTTGGTTTCTCTTTTAAAATAGCTTCAGCTATTACTTCAAAATTTTCTTTTAATTTTTCATCTGAAAAACTTTTTTTTCCTATAGAGGTAGCAATATTGCCATCTTTATCACTTTTAATTTCTACTTGACCTGTTTTTAAAGAATTGACAGTTGATTTAATATCATTTGTAACTGTGCCCAATTTTGGATTTGGCATTAATCCTTTTGGACCTAAAATTTTTCCTAATTTAGAAATTTTTACCATCATTGGTGCAGTTGCCACTAATTTATCAAAATCCATTTCTCCTTTTGATATTTTTTCAATCAAATCTTCTGATCCATAAATATCTGCTCCTGAACTCTTTGCTTCATCACTTTTAGCATCTTCACATAGCACAGCTATTTTAACTTTTTTTCCTGTTCCATTTGGTAAGTTCACAACAGTTCTTATTCCAATATCTGTTTTGCTATTTTTTTTATTTATTTGAAAAGATACATCAATAGATTCATCAAATTTTGCTGTAGAAGTTTTTTTTAAAAAAGGAATTATATCTGACACAATTCCCTGGCCTTTAAAACGAGGAAGCTTTAATAACTCATTATATCTTTTTGATTTTTTTTTCATTAATCTTTTACCTCTATACCCATTGATCTTGCAGATCCACAAATAATTTTAGTTGCTTCTTTTAAATCATAAGCGTTTAAATCCTTCATTTTTTCTTTTGCAATTTGTTCTGCTTGTTTCATTGTAATTGTTGCAGTAATAACTTTTCCTGGTTCTTTTGAGCCAGATTTTATTTTAGCAGCTTCTTTAATAAAATGTGATGCTGGTGGTGATTTAATTACAAAATCAAATTTTTTATCTTTATAAACTGTTATCACAACAGGAACTGGTTTTCCCATAAAACTTTTTGTTTTTTCATTAAAAGCTTTACAAAAATCCATGATGTTAATCCCTCTTTGGCCTAAAGCTGGACCAACAGGTGGTGCTGGATTTGCTTGACCACCTTTAATTTGTAATTTTATATATCCACTGACTTCTTTTGCCATAATTTTAACTAACCTTTTCCACCTGTGTATATTCTAAATCTACAGGAGTTGCTCTACCAAATATAGATACTGAAACTTTAAGTCTAGACTTTTCTTCATCAACTTCTTCAACTAGACCATTAAATGAAGCAAATGGTCCATCGACGACTTGAACTTTTTCTCCAATATCAAAAGATAATCCTGTTACTGATTGTTTGACTCCGTCTTTTACTTCGCCCATTAGTTTTTGTATATCGCTGTCAGGAATTGGAACAGGGTTGCCAGAAGGACCCAAAAAACCACTTACTTTTTGAATATTTTTAACCATATGATACAAGTCCTTGTTCATTTCCATTTTTACTAAAATATACCCTGGAAAGTATTTTTTTTCTTTTTGTGTTCTTTTTCCTCTCTTTATTTCAGTAACTTCGTGGGTAGGTACATAAATTTCAACAATTTTATCCTCTATTTTATCTTTAGCAACAATATCTTTTAAGGTATTAGCTACTTTATTTTCAAAAGTCGAATATGTCTGTACAATATACCAGTTAGTCATTTTATAGTTTAAATACTTATAGATAACACTATATCTAATAAAAATTTTAAAATTTGATCAAGAAATAAGAAAAAAATTGATGCTAAAAAAGCTAAAACTAAAACCATTAATGTGCCTGTCAAAGTTTCTTTGCTAGTAGGCCAAGTTACTCTAAATGCTTCTCTTTTTACGTCTTGAATAAATTTAAATGGATTGATCATTTTTTTATATGGAGCTTCTTATGGCAGGAGCGGTGGGACTCGAACCCACAACCTCTGGTTTTGGAGACCAGTACTCTACCAATTGAGCTACACTCCTATGAGTTTTACTCTAAAATTTTAGTAACTACCCCAGCACCTACTGTTCTTCCACCTTCCCTGATTGCAAAATTTAATTTTTCATTCATCGCAATTGGAGTGATTAGTTTAACTATAAATTTAGCATCATCTCCAGGCATAACCATTTCAGTGCCAGATGGTAATTCAACTTCACCAGTAACATCTGTTGTTCTAAAATAGAATTGCGGTCTATACTTAGTAAAAAAAGGAGTGTGTCTTCCACCTTCCTCTTTTTTAAGTACATAGGCTTGCGCTTCAAATTTAGTGTGAGGTGTAACTGAACCTGGTTTTGATAAAACTTGTCCTCTTTCTATATCAGTTCTTTCTATACCTCTTAAAAGAATACCAACGTTATCTCCAGCTTCACCAGTGTCTAGTAGTTTTCTAAACATTTCTACTCCAGTACAAACTGATTTTTTAGTTTCTCTCATACCCACTATTTCAATTTCTTCACCAGTTTTAATAACACCAGATTCTACTCTTCCAGTTGCAACTGTTCCTCTACCTGATATTGAAAATACATCTTCAACAGGCATTAAGAATGGTTTGTCTTTTGGTCTTTCTGGTTGTGGTATATGTTCATCAATAGCTTTCATTAATTCTAAGATAGCATTTTTTCCTGTCGCTTCATCTTTACCTTCAACAGCATTTAATGCAGAACCTTTTATGATAGGAATTTTGTCGCCAGGAAATTTATAAGAGGTTAGCAATTCTCTAATTTCTTCAACAACCAAATCTAAAAGTTCTTTGTCTTTAACTTGATCTACTTTATTTAAAAAAACTACAATAGCTGGAACACCTACTTGCCTTGCTAAAAGAATATGTTCCCTAGTTTGAGGCATTGGTCCATCAGCAGCATTAACAACAAGAATTGCTCCATCCATTTGTGCTGCACCTGTTATCATGTTTTTAACATAGTCAGCGTGACCAGGACAATCTACATGAGCATAATGTCTTTTTTCAGTTTCATACTCAACATGGGCAGTTGAAATAGTTATACCTCTCTCTTTTTCTTCAGGAGCTTTATCTATTTGATCGTAAGCAACAAATTTAGCACCGCCTGATTCAGCTAATGTTTTTGTAATTGCTGCAGTTAAAGTTGTTTTACCATGATCCACGTGTCCTATTGTACCAATGTTACAGTGGGGTTTATTTCTTACAAATTTTTCTTTCGACATTTTAACCTCTTTTTTTTTTAATAAAACTTTTATGGAGCGGGTGAAGAGAATCGAACTCTCACAACCAGCTTGGAAGGCTGGTGTTCTACCATTGAACTACACCCGCAAAATCCCAAACTTAACACTCTTTTTAACACTTGTTATTACAAATTTATAATTAATGGTGGAGGGGGAAGGATTCGAACCTTCGAAGACCGAAGTCAACGGGTTTACAGCCCGCCCCATTTGACCGCTTTGGTACCCCTCCATGAATTCAGGGGAATACCCCATTAACGATAAAATTTCTAACAACAAAGTTTTTATAGTCATCTTCTTTATTAATTGCAATATATGATTTAACAAATTATTGTGATATTTCTATACTTTATTACAAAAAAACATGAAAAAATCAACATTTCTGATAGCAGGTAAACATGCGGTATCAGAAGCTTTAAAAAACCCCAAAAGAATAGTCGAAAGAGTATTTTTAACAGAAGAGTCAAAGAAAAGTTTAAATAGAGAAAACCAAGAATATAATCTTTTCAAGAATGTAAAAATTTATTACAAAACAAAAAAGGAGCTAGATAGATACTGTTCAAAAGATCAAATTACCCACCAAGGTCTTATAGCTGAAATACATCCTTTAGACCAAATAAGCTTAAAAGAATATATATCAGAAAATTTAAATAAAAAAAAATTTACCTTTGTAGTTTTGGAAGATGTAACAGATCCTAGAAATATTGGTTCTATTATAAGAAGTGCTGTTGCTTTTGGAGTTGACGGTTTAATTGTTAAAGAAAGATCTTTTCCTGATACAAGTAAGCTGCTTTACAAAAGTGCTAGTGGTTGTGTAGAAAATTTGAATATATTTCCAGTTTCTAATATAAATACTTCTCTAAGATTTTTAAAATCTAAAAATTTTTGGATTTATGGTTTTGATAAAAGTGGAGAAAAAGACTTTACTAAAATTGAGTGGAAAGAAAATAGTGTTTTGCTTTTTGGATCAGAGGGATTTGGCCTTAAAAGACAGACTTTAAAAAACTCTGATTTCCTTCTAAAAGTAAATATAGACAATAAAGTAGAAAGTTTAAATATAGCAAACACAGCATCTATTGTTTTTCACTATATTAATTTTAACAAAAAACATTTAAATAAAATTTAACATCTTGACTATTTCGATGTATCATCATAAATCCTTCATAAGCCCTCATAGCTCAATTGGTAGAGCAACTGATTTGTAATCAGTAGGTTCGCGGTTCGAGTCCGTGTGAGGGCACCAAAAATAATCATTTATTACTTTTTATATTTTTGCACTTCTTTTCTATAACCAGCTAGGTGCAGATAAGCCTTTTTCTTTAAGAAATTTTTTATTGAAAATTTTACTCCGATATTTTTCAGCAGTATCACATAAAATTGTTACTATAGTGTGGTTAGGACCTAACTCTTTAGCTAATTGAATAGCTCCAGCAACATTAATACCTGAGCTTGTTCCTAGGCTCAAACCTTCTTTTTCTATCAAACTAAATAAAATTGCAAATGCTTCTTTGTCTTTTATAGAAAAAGCATTATCAATTATAGCTTCATCAAAATTTTTTGTAACTCGACTTGATCCAATACCTTCGGTGATAGAACTACCTTCTGATTTTAATTCACCAGTCTTTATATAACTAAATAAAGATGAGCCTTTAGGGTCTGCTAAAGCTATCTTAATATTTTTATTTTTTTCTTTAAGAGCTTTGCTTACACCAGCTATGGTTCCACCTGTTCCTGATGAACAGATAAAAGCATCAACCTTACCTTCAGTTTGATTCCAAATTTCAGGTCCAGTTGTTTCGTAATGGCCTTTTGAATTAGCCGTATTATCAAATTGATTTGCCCAAATGACACCCTTGTTGTTAGTATTTTTTAATTCATCAGCTAATCGTTCTGAATACTTTACATAATTGTTTGGATCTTTATAAGGTTTGGCTGGTACCAATCTTAAATCAGCTCCAATAGACTTTAACATATCTTTTTTTTCTTGAGTCTGTGTTTCTGGCATAACAATAACTGATTTATATCCTAGAGAGTTTCCTATTAGTGTTAAACCTATTCCAGTATTACCAGCTGTTCCCTCGACCACTGTTCCACCTTTAGAAATTAATTTTTTTTCTTCCGCATCTTTTATCAATGCATATGCGGCTCTATCTTTAACAGATCCGCCAGGGTTTAAAAATTCTGCCTTACCATATATTGAACATCCTGTTAATTCAGATGCTACTTTCAATTTTATAAGAGGTGTATTGCCTATTGATGAAACAAAATCATTATAAGTATTTTTCATGATTAATATAAACTAATTTTATGAAACATCGTCTGTTTTAACCCCATATGGATTAAATTTATCTTTATTTTTTTCATTATTTTTTGCGATATTTTTTGCTGGAACACCAACCATGATTGCATCTGCAGGAACATCTTTTATAACTACAGAGTTTGCACCTACATTAGCATTCTCACCAATAGTAATTGGGCCTAAAATTTGTGCGCCTGATCCAATAACTACATTATCTCTTAAGGTAGGATGTCTTTTAATGAATCTTTGATCATGAGATTTTATACTTGGAGAGATGCCTCCAAGTGTAACAGAGTGATAAATAGTAACATCATTTCCAATTTCTGAAGTTTCACCAATCACAACGCCCATGCCGTGATCAATAAAAAAATTTTTTCCTATATTTGCACTTGGGTGTATTTCAATTCCCGTTAAGAAACGTGAAAATTGAGAAATCATTCTAGCTATTAAATCAAATTTTGCTTTACTAAAAAAATTAGCTATTCTATGAAAAAAAAGTGCTTTTACACCAGGGTAAGTAAGCAAAATACTTAATTTTGATTTAGCCGCAGGATCTCTTTTTCTTATCGATTCTAAAAGTTCATTAATCATATAATTTTATACTATTTATATATTAGATAAGCATTATTTAAAGGATTTCTAGTAATATAATCAATTTCTGTATAAAAGGACTTATTGACGTAATAACAAGTAATCTATTAGTTTAATATATTAAAAATTTAAAAAAAGTTGTTATGTTTAGTAAATTTGAAATCTTATTAATATTATTATCGTTAATCCTAGTATTTTATTTTGTAATTACACTTGGAGCTAAAAGAAAAAATAAAGAACCTTCAAAAGAAATTAAAGGTTATTTGTTAAATGTTAATATATTACTTGTAGTAGTTGCAATTGTTGGAACAGTTTTATGGTTGTTTATTTAAATTTTGCTCAAATTTATTTTTTCTAAATAAACTATTATTTTTATCATACAAAAGAGTAAATTTTCTTTTTTTGTCAATTTTTATTATTATTTTTTTAATATTTCTAAACTCATTATTATCTGCTACTGCACTTATAGGTCTTTTTTTTGTATCTAAATTTTTAATTTTGATGATATTGTTTGCAGAAACAATTAAACCTTTCCATTTTCTGGGACGAAAAGGACTTATTGGAGTTACAGCTATATTCTTTGAGTCAAGGGAAAGTATTGGTCCATGAACAGAAAAATTATAAGCAGTACTTCCAGCTGGTGTAGAAACTAAAACACCATCTGATACTAATTTTTTAATTAGTATTTTTTTGTTTAATCTAATCTCTAAGGAAGCGGTCTGTCTTGTTTGACGAAACAAAGAAACTTCATTTATAGCTATAGAGCTTTTATTCTTATTATTTTTTGTAATTAATCTTGCCTTTAGAGGTGAAATAATTATTTTTTTAGTTTTATTCAGTCTTAGAAAAATATCTTTCTTGCTAAATTTATTCATTAAAAAACCATACGAGCCCTTATTAATTCCAAAAAAAGGTTTTTTAAAATTTTCAAATTTCTTAATAGTATTAAGCATAAAACCATCTCCACCAACAACAACTATTATTTCAGCTTTCTTGATTGAAGTATTTCTGTATTTTTGCAAAAAAAAATTTTTACAGCTTTTAGATTTAACTGTCTTGTCAAAAACAAAATGAATATTTTTATAAATCATAAAATTTAATTTTATGGTGCCCTCGGCCAGACTCGAACTGGCACTCCCAAAAGGGCAAGGATTTTAAGTCCTTTGTGTCTACCAATTTCACCACGAGGGCATT
>NZIO01000019.1 GCA_002689925.1 Candidatus Pelagibacter sp. | reverse complement strand
TCAATAATTTCCCTGCTTAGGGCAATAAGGAAGGCGGGCCAACACGACAAGTCATTGACCACCGCAATCGCACAAGGATAGTTAAGTATGTTTTGCGCTCTTGCTCTTGCAAAACAACGGTTTACCTTGGGCGACATCTTCCCCCGCGGTGGTTGTAGCTTTAGCTACATTATGACTTGGCGTTTGGCGGAGTTTACTCGCAACTGACTGATATTAGTTAGCGATCTTAGAGACTATGTTTTGCGCGTCAGCGTTGTGCAAAACAAGGAGCGATTAAAATATTGTGCTAACGCCAAATTACGCAAATTGTAGTATGGTTAGTCGGCGTACAATTCATTTTTTAGCTTTAGCTATCAATAAAAAAGGGGGTTTGATATCAGCTACGATATATTTTAACACAATAAGGATTTAAGTTTCTTTTGGTCAAGGTTTTCTTTTTAAAGAAAAGATTGTGCACTGTCGTTGCAATACGACTCTTGTTTGGTTACTTTATGAAAGTAACTGCATTTGTTTTACTTTGTGCAAGCAAAGTAATTTAATATGTCTATATTTTTATTTATTTTATTAAGTTTATAAAATCACGAGGAGCCACGCACCGCAGATGATTTTAAGTGAAGGGAAGGGGTTTCTGGTCAACCACTGAGAATTAAGGCAAACGACGATTATAAGAAGCCCCTTCCCAAACCTAGAGAAAGTCCCCACATTAATTTTGCGAAAACCCTTAGATTCTCTCAAAAACCCAATTATTAACTGTTATTTAGATATATTGACTATATTCCCCTATTAAGTCCCCTAAACTTCGTCCCATTAGTCCCTTAGTCCACCCTAAAGGGTGGACATAAGTGGACTAACTTTGGCTTTTTAAAAAACCTTATAATCATTGGACTAAATGGAAATCTCAATGATCTTAAGTTCATAGTTAGTCCAGCCCCTTTGGACTAACTTTTAGTCCAGTATCGTTGGACTAAAAACGAACTTTGTGTAAGATGAACATACAAAATATGGAGGAATATGATTGTACCAGAAAGACTAAAGCTTTTATTAAAGCATCATAGATTAGAAGATAATTACAAACCGCTCTCATACATAAAGGGCGAAGACGTTACCAAGCTGAAACCACCTGAATGGTTAATGGAGGATTTCATAATGGAAGAGGGATTTACAGTACTGCACTCTGACGCAGGCGTTGGTAAAACATTTTTGGCTCTTGATTGGGCAAACACAATAGCAAATGGTTGGTCTTGGTTTGGTCGTGAGACTCAAAAGACTACTGTATTATACGTACTAGCGGAAGGAATTGGGTACCTAGGTGCTCGTGTAACCGCTTGGAAGAACAGGAGAAATGCCTCCATATTTCCACCTGTCTTCTATTACACGAGCGCGGTGCCCTTATTTGCTCCTCCTGGAAAACTCCCTACGGCAGAACAGTTGGATTTTTTGGATATGGTAGAATCTGTGGATCCAGGCCTTATAGTTTTTGATACACTACAACGTTGTACCGTAGGTGCTAATGAAAACCTACAACAAGATATGGGACAGGTTGTAGCTATGGTTGATACCATTAGACAGAACTTTAACTGCGCAGTTATGGCCGTACACCACGATACAAAGAGTGGGGAATCTATGAGAGGATCTAGTGTTATCAGGGCATCTGCCGATACGACTATACACCTTACTGCACGTGGAGATAATGACGGATTTATTGAAATGGAGTGCACAAAACAAAAAGATGCTGAGCCATTTAAACCTTGGAGTTTAATGCTTACCTCTGACCAGGAAAGTGGCTCCGCGTCGCTGACTGCGTACCAAGAAGGTGTTAAAGCTAGAGACTATTCCTTACTTAAAGCTTTGGCTGATATTACTACCTTTAGGGGAGAGAAATTCTTTAATAAAGCTTGGAGAGAAGCTGCGAATATGGAAGGTGGCCGTTTTGAGCGTCCAAAGGCTCAGCTTATCAGAGAAGATCTTGTTACGCAAACGGGTGACGGAAGAAGTAAACAATATAGTGTTTCTAAGGAAGGTTGGGATATAATAGAGAGTGAGAGTTCTAGACCTGTTCCTAGAATTGAGCACGTCCAGGACGATTTGCTAGACGAGGAGGGCAAATAGTAGCGGTAATAAGATGCCGAAATTGCGGCGTACGACCAATTAACGTGTTCGGTATGCCTACTGAGATTAAGGACGGGTTTTGTAAATCTTGTCGTGAGATATTGTCTCAGATTTTACAAAAAGTTAATAGTTAGTGTTATAGTACGACTATGACTAAAGATGTTAAGGCAGGTAGGCCTAAACGTTCTGACGCAGATTTGTTATCTGATAGAGCGAAAGTTAAAGCACAAATCTTTGGAGCAAATAATGAAGTTTTTCAATTCGATCAAGATGCCGAAATTTATTTACCTCCACCGCCAGCAAAAAAAGGTACAAGTCTCTGGAAAGCGTGGGCTATGGAGTCTTTCTTGGAGTGTATTAGGTACGGACTTACCTACACCGAAGCTTGTAAGCGTATCGGTGTTACAAGAAAATGGTGGGAAGAAAACTCAATCCGACATAAAGACTGGGCAGCTGAAGCAAGACAAATTAGATCTGGTGATGCAGTTAAGGATTCCTACCCTGATTTATCGAATATGTCCTTTTCTGAATTTTGCAAATTATATTTTAACGTTGACTTTGCTCCGCATCAATTTGAGATAGAAAAAAATTTAGCTGATCCTACAGGACGACTTGTTTTAGTATTAGGCCACCCTGAATCTGGAAAGTCTACTTTATCTGCATTGTGGTATCCAGTATATAAAATGTGTCAGAATCCAGACATACGTATTGCTCTAGTAACTAAGTCTGGAGAAAAAGCACAAGACTTGCTTGGAAGAATTAAAAGATATTTAACTGATCCGCATTTATATAAGGATTGCGAAAGAAATCTAATAGAAGACTTTAATGGATTTAAGTCACAAAAATCTGACGGTTTTGGTTGGTCTAAAGACCAAATAACCATACGACAAAGAGAGTCTGGTGAGAGAGATCCAACTGTTCAGGCCTTATCAGTAGGTAAGCAGATTTATGGGTCAAGACTTGACTTATTAATTCTTGATGACGCTTTGACATTAGAAAATCAACAAACTGATGTTAGACGAAGAAGAATTGACGAGTGGTTTACGCAGGAAGCTAGGTCTAGGGCCCAAAGAGGTCAGACCTTAGTTAACGGAACAAGAATTCACCCATTAGATAATTACGGACAATGGAAAGATTCCTGGAAAGAACATAAAATATTTAAACACGTATCTATACCTGCAATTTTAGAAGAACATACAGATAACGAAAAACCTAATTGGAAAGAGTATTGGTCCTTAGACGGTAAATGGGAAGAAGATGAATCAATTGGTACAGAAGTTTTTATACCTGGGCTTAGAGACATACGAGATGAAATATGTTCTAGAGATCCGCTGAGGTGGAAACTTGTGTATCAACAAGAAGATGTTCAAAACGAAGAGGGAATATTTAAACAAGAACTTATAGATAATGCTTTAGAACTAGGTGCTTCTAGAAGTATTGGTCAGGTATATCCTGAAGAGATTTTAATACTTGGAATTGATCCTGCTACTACTGGTAGAGCTGCATCAGTTTTGCTTGCGTACAATCCTGAAACAGGAGTTAGAACTGTTGTTGATATTTTTGTGGGATTTAGATTAGGTGCGACTGGCGTACGAAATAAATTAATGTATGAGTTTTGGGAAAAATACAAAGACCATAGAGTTGCATATACAGTTATTGAAACAAACTTTGCTCCTACGATACTAGGAGATGATACTGTAAAGAATCGTGCTGAGTGGGCAGGAACTCGTATGATTGAACATAAAACAACTGGTGCTGGTAAAAAACGAGGATCTAAATGGGACGAAGAGTATGGAGTCGGCGCTATGCAGGCTTTATTTTATAGCGGCCTTATTGCGTTTCCTTCAGCAACAATTTCTGATAAACAAAAGCTTGAGCCTTTGATAGATGATATGCTAGTATTTCCTTGGGCGAAACAACAGGACGCTTTGATCGCTTTGTGGATTGCAAATGGAGAATGTAAGAACTCTTCATTATTTAGTGTTGATTTAACAAAAGTCGTGTCAAGACGGAATATTCCGCCTATTATAAGAGATAGAATGTTTACAAGGAATAAATGAGTAATAATTTAAATTTTGGTACACCATTAGAAAACGCAAATTCAGCAGGTAGAAATCTTTCTCCTTCTCAAAAATATTGGGATAGAAGAAATCAATTAATAGAAACTCACTCTGAGCATAAATCTAGAGTAAAAGAAATTACTTCCATTGTTAATGGAGAGTGGCATATGCTTTGGGCTAACTTGACTGCTACTGCCGAAGCACCTTCAGTTGCAAATATTATTGAAATGGGCATACATCATTGGTCTGCTATTGGCGGTGCCGTTATGCCTTCAGTCAGAATCCCTGTCCCTGTTAATGCAGATTTAAAAGGCGGCGAAAGAGCTGCAAGAAAAAGAGAACGTAGAGTAAAAGAATTATGGAGTGGCTCAAACATAAACGAGCTAATGGCTCAATGGTGGGGTGATTATGCAGGAGCTGGTGCAGCATATTGTGGCGTATGGTCAGACTTTTCCGAAGATCCCGCTAAAAGAAATCCGTATCTACAAAGGTTAGACCCTAGATATTGTTATCCAATTAAGGATACAAAAGGAAATATTATTGAGCTATTAGTTGCTAAAAGAGTATCTACTGATGTTATTTTAAAACAGTATCCAGTAGCTAGAGGTGTGTTAGATCCTAGAGTTACCGAAGTAGAAGAGTGGTTTTGGTTTTTTCCAGACAAATATATTCATATGATTGCTGATGCTTCAAAAACAGGTATGCAAAAAAGAACAGGAATTATCCTAACTGAAGAAAAAAACAAGTTAGGTAAAGTGCCTGTTGTTGAAGTTACAGTACCTTCATTTGACGGACAACCAAGAGGAATTTTTGATCAAACAAGACACATACTCAGAACAATGCACAGGTTAATGACATTAACAATTACAAGTTCAGAAGAAGAAGTCTATCCACCTGTGTTCGAGTATGATGTTATGAATCCAGACGACTTTGGTCCTGGAGCCGTTATACACGGAAGAAGTCCAGAGTCTCGTATGGAACGTATGCAATCTAGAAGTCATTTTGACGCAAAAGATTTAATCGGTAGATTAGCTTCTGAAGCAAGAGCTCAAGCATCTTTCCCTGGACAACTTTCAGGAGATCCAGGTGCAAGTATTGTTTCTGCTGCTGGTATCGACGCTTCTATGGGACAGATTGACGCAAGACTTGCTTTAGCTCATAAACAATTTGAAACTTTCTTAGAAAAAGGAACAGAGATATTGTTGGCTTTTGATGAAAAGTATTGTGACGGAGAAAAAACAATTCACGGAGATGCTGCTGACAGAAAAAAACCAGAGATTTTTATACCTTCAAGAGATATAGCAGGACATTATGATAACAACGTAAGATACGGAATTGGTGCAGGAACAGATCCTTCCCAAAGAGAAATGAGACTTGCTATGAACTTAAACCAAAATTTGATTTCAAGAGAAACTGCAAGAGACGAAATGGATTTTTTAGAAGATCCTACAAGAGAAGAAGTAAGGATTGTGAAACAAAGAGTGACAGACTCTTTAATGGAAGGTATATATCAACAAGCTGCTCAAGGTAATGTTCAATTAGCAGCAGAACTTCTTAGCAATATGGGCAAAGAAAATGTCGATTTAAATGAAGTAGTAAGTAAACTTTTAGAGAATTTGCAACAAGAACAACAAGTTCCAGAACAACCTGGTTTACCTCAACAACAAGGAGGATTACCACCTGAAGCTGCGAACTTGCCTTCTCTTGGTGCATTAGGCATAGGAGGATAAATGAGTGACGGCATAAGTCAGATTACTGATTTAGGTGGATTACCTTACGGCGAAAAAGAAAAAATAGAAGGTGAAGCGGCTGAGAGTGGTATGTCTCTTGGTATGCAAGGAGATACAAATGTTCCAGGAACGCCTGCAAGAATTGCACCTGTGCCTCAAGAAAGTTTTAATGTAGGAAATGTTTCTGATTATGTAGCTAATGCTGCTAATCAAGGTGGATTAGCAAGTGACGGACTGCCTTTTGGTCAAGGTATGGGTCCAGCTGCTCCTGAAATAACAGAGTTAGAGCAGCAGAGAAAAAGCGCAGTAGATAATGCTTTAGAAATTTACGCTAATACAAAAATCCCAGCAGTAAGAGTTGCCGCAGCCAAAATAATTGAAGGAGCGGTTATATCTCAAATGCAGGGTGACGATGAGTGATTTAGAAAAAAGATTAGCCGAAGACTCGAAATATAAACAAGAGGAACAAGAGTATGACGGCGTGTTGGGTTATAACTTACCTACACCAAAAGATTTAACAAAATATTACACTCCTTCTGGAGTTCCTAATGTAGAGAGATACGAAAAAGCAATTTTACATACTAATGGTGAAGTTCCTTCACAATGGGTTTTAGATTTAACTCCTGATGAAATAGATGAGTTAAATTCTTATAGTCCTGATTTTATAAACGAACTTCCTAATGTAGTTGATAAATATGAAGCTATTTTTGATGTAGAAAATGACATAACTGAAACTGCTGCAAGAAGAGCTAAAACTAGAGTTAACGCTCCAAATTGGGGAGCAGCTTTAGGTGCTGCAGCTGGAGTAGTTGTTCCAGGAGAAGAGCCAAAAGATTTTGAAACTGAATACAACAAAGCTTTAGATGAAGTAACTCAAGAAAAATTAGGAGAAACTTTGTCTATGTTTGAAACTGAAGCTGAAGCTATGGAGACTGCAACTAATGAAAAACTTCCTAATAATGTTCAAGAAGGAACTTTAGGAACATTGTGGAACAAATTTAAAAACGGATTAAGTAATCAATATAAAACAGGAGTGTTTTTAGGTAATGCTGCTTTTAGGCCTAACTCTCTTGATCCTAATGATGTTCCAGAAAAATTAACAAATACTAGAAATGCAATTACGGCAGCAGTATTGACTGGTAAGTTTTTAAGTTATGCAGCAACTAAGGTATGGGGACAAGAAGATACAAATCAATTAAACGCAGACGCAGAAGGAAGACAAGTTGCAGAATTACAAGCTGCAAGAGATTTAACAATTAAACAATTTAAAACAGTTAGTGCAAGTAAAACTTGGGAAATGGCTATGCAGTCTGATCCTGGTCTCGCTACCGAAATACTCAATCTCCCTTTTGTGCAAGGTGATGTCCAGAAAGCTCAGGCCATTTTTCAAGTTATGAACGAAGCAAATAGTCCTGAATTATTAGATGCAAATAACAAATACATAGAAGCTGTTTACGATGTAACTGCTGATCAAGTTAAAAAAATTGCGTCTGGTGAAGACACAATAGGTGAAGCTTTAGTTAATGGATTAGGTTGGTATAGCAAGCATATTGTAGGAAGTATTTCAACTTCAGCTTTTCTTTTTTCAACAGATGAGGGTAGAAAAATGGCTGCTGAATTTGGTTATGGCGAATCAATTAAAAAAATGGATTATAGCCCTGCCGAAGTTCTTGGTATGAGAGGAACATTTACAGGGTCA
This sequence comes from Candidatus Pelagibacter sp., assembly GCA_002689925.1. Taxonomy (GTDB): domain Bacteria; phylum Pseudomonadota; class Alphaproteobacteria; order Pelagibacterales; family Pelagibacteraceae. The sequence continues at coordinate 10,639 of NZIO01000019.1, read as the reverse complement.
ATGATTGACATAGGAACAAGTTTTGGATTTGATCCAACTGTGTGGTTGCTTACTCCTGCTACTGGAATTAGAGCTGGAGCAGTAAAACAATTTGCTCACGCAAAATATATTAAAGGTTTTATGAACAAAGGTATTGGTAAAACTTTTGCAGATGACTTGTATAAAATTTTAAGAGACGGAACTAAATTACAAAAAAGAAAATTGCTCAGAGATTTTGGTGATGTAAATCAAGCTAAATTAAGAAACACAGTTAGAGATGACATTGCTAGAGGTAACGCTGAGACAACAAGTGAATTATTTTACAAGCACTATACAGATGCTTTGTTGCAAGGAGACAATCCTTACATTTTTCATAAAACTGCCTGGAATAGTTTTAAAGCAAAAAGAACTGCGCATCTTGTAGAGAAAGCTGCTAAAGGTGACGGTAAATCATTAAAAGCTTTTAGAAAACTTCTTACTGGTAAAAACATATCTACAAAAGTTAATCTTGCAGGCCCAAATGCTAAACGTTCAGTTATGGACGCAATAGAGTCTATGATTCAAGGAACTAAGTTACCTGAAGAAGATATTGTTAGTTTGTTAAATGGTTTAGAAGATAGTTTAGATGAGTTGTTTGAAGTTACATTAAATCAAGGAACAAATTTTAATAGTAAAGCAGTTGCAGCATTAAGAGTTCAATTAATAAATCAATCTGATCTAATTAATTATTTTGAAATGGCTTTAGGTAAAAGACCTAGAAACATAATTAGAAATTTAGATAATCGTACTACTGCCTCTGGTCAGAGTGTTAGAAACTTAGAGTTAGATGAGATTGGTGAAGGAGTTAAGAATCTTGATATGCCTAAATTTAGTTATCAAGGATTAAGTCCAATTATTAAGAAAGCTGAAGCAAAGTTAAAATTATTAAAGAAAAGTGGTGCAGCTGAAGACATTATTGAGAGACAAGTTTCTTATATTAGCAAATTAAAAGAAAATAGAAAAGCAGGTATTGTGAAACCTGCAAAAGGCACTAAACAAGGTGAAATAAAAACATACGATCAATTTCAAACTGAAGGTATTTTATCTGATGAAAATTTCTGGAGAGGTAGTGCTAATAAAGAATTTATGCAACAGTTGCTAGATGATGCAAATGAATTAGCTGGACTTGTTTCTGGATCAAAAGAATCAATTGCAGCATCAGCACAATTTACTAAATTCTTAGATGACTTTTATGTAAAGTTAGATGAGATTTTAAGCGGAACTTTAAGAGGTAGAAACTTTGAAGAAGTAGGTGCGCTAGTTCAGAAAACACATCATCAACTTATGAACAAGTTAGACAACATTATGAAAGAGTATGACACAATGCTAAACACTTCGATTAGAGGAGAGCAACAACGTGTTATGGTAGATGCTTTAAATAATATGGTTGTGAAACTGGGTTGGCATAAATACAAAAAATTTCAAGGTGGTTGGTATGAATTAGTAAGTGCTGGAGATAAAGTTTATGATCAAGCTAAAGCAGTTGCTAAAGGTGCTATTAAAAAAGATAAATTAGAAGTTCTTAAAGATCACCCAAATGCAGTTTGGGTAGAAAATCCAATAAAAATTAAAACTAACAAAGAAGGTGTAATTACTGCAATAGATATTGATTGGGCAACTATTAAGATAATGATGAATTATCAAGATGAGGTTGGTGCAGCTTCAGCAGTTCTTAGAGGTCAATCTAAAATTTTTGACAAACAACAAGGAACTAGATTTCTTTATAACGAAACTGAAGAAGCTTTTATGGCTGCTGGAAGACAATACGATGCTCAATTAATTCGTGATCTTAAGAAAAATTTTAGATTAAAAAGCGACATACCAGATGAAGAAGTTATAGCTTATGTAGAACAAGTTAGAGATTTAAGGAGAACTACTAATCAAGTTGTTGAAGGAGAACTTCCTATTAGTCCTTTGGAGTTTACTCTTATCAATTCAGCAGTTGAAGGCAACAATACTATTAATTTGTTTAGAAGATTAAACGAAAAATGGTGGTATGAAGCATTAGAAAAATTTCAAAGAACTTGGGCTTTTGAAAAAGTTATGAGACCTTCTACTGCTTTCGTTGCAGCTTTTGATGAGTTGTTCTTTTACAAATCTATACACGGTTGGAAAGGAACTCGTAAAGATTATTTTTTAAACAGAGGTGTAAGAAAAACACTTAGAGAAATTAGAAAAGCTGGTGGTGTTGATAAAGCTATGAATAATCCAGCATTAGCTGAAAAAATAAATGAGTGGGTTTATAAAGCTATGGAGAGACAACAAAAATTACCAATAGAAATTGCCCAGAGGTATAAAATCGGTTTTGATAAAAATGCCCCTGTGGAATTGCTATCTAATACAGATGCAGGTTTTTTCCAATATGCTCAGCAACATATAGACTCATTACTTAAAGATTACGGTTTCCAGCAATATGCTCAAGTAATTGACAAACTTAGAAAATTAAAACCAGGTAAAGAGTTAACTCAAAAACAAATAGATGATATGTTTCTTAAAGGTGAAGACGATTGGGCTAAATGGTTTTCAACATCAGACGCAGATTATATAAAAGGACTTAAGCTTTATGGATATAAGCAAGGAGAAAGTGCTATTAATACTGTTTATGTAGGTCTAAAAAAGAATCCTGTGCCTCATCAACATTATTTAACTAATTCAGAAGAAGCTTGGAAGTATTATGATTCACTTAAAAAATGGTACACACTGGGAGTTCCTGCTAAGCACGCAGATGATGTTTGGAACTCTTTTATAAAAGCAGCTTTAGAAAGAACTAGAAAAGGTGGAAATCTTAATGCTTTACCAGATCAAAAATGGATAGGACGAATTAAAGTTCCAGGAGTTAAAAAACAAAATGGTTTCTTAGGTCAAAAAAATAAACTTATGGCTAGAGAGTCTTCATTAATGGAACAAATGTTTGGTAATCCTGCTTGGAATAGGGCAAACTTGTTTGCTAACAAAGCTCACGCAACTAGAGCTGAACAATTAAAAGCATTGTTTAAATCTCAAGGAAAACAAATTGTTAGAGCTGAAGATATAGGTGAAGGATTTGGTATTGCTACTGAAGCAGTAGATCCTAGATTTCAATCAGATATGTGGGGTATGTCGTATTTTGATCAACAATTATTTGATGCTGGTTATGTTACTGACAATTACATAAATGCTTTAGCTGCTGATTACGCAACAGGTGAAATAGACGATATGATGTTAAAGTTTCATATGTCTACACCAATAGGTAGAGATTTTAGATTTCTTGCTCCTTTCGGTGGGCCTTGGTCTGATTTCTGGGGAAGATATCTAAAAGATTTAACTAGACGTAGTCAACTTAGAGGTAATTGGTGGGCATTTACAGATGAACAAACTGCAGGTAATTTTGTTAAAAGACGTTTAGCTGATACGCTAAATCACCTTCCTAATTTAAGAAGAGCTAGCTATATGTCAAGAATTGCTAATGCAGAATTAAAAGGAACAATGCCTAATCCACTTGCAGGAGCAGGACTTGGAGAAGAGAGAATACAAGTTGATTTTTCACCAATAACTTTTTTGCCTAACGGCGATAGTCCAATGTTTGCAGTTAATCCAATTGGTGGTGTCATACCAATTGCTTTAATTGGTGCTGCTATGAACGTGTTAGATAATGATGCTTACTTTGAATTACAAGATACTTTAGAAGATTTGTTTCCTTCTACTACTTTCTTTCCTCCAGAAGAACAATGGAAAAATGACGGCTTAGGAACTTTAGGTAGTTATATTGCTGGCGGTGGTGTTCTTAATCAAACATATAGATCAATGGATTTTGTGCAAGAAGCTTTAGGTATGCACGAAGCGCCGCAATCAATAGCAGATGTTCCTACACAATTAAAATATGGAAGAACAGAAAATAATTATCTTTACGACAACACAGACATTGTTTTGAATATGCAAACTAATTGGGAAACAATTGGTGATTTTCAAGACTATGCAAATTCAATTGCTAAAGATGCTAGAAATAATGCAGCTTTATCTGCTGGTGCTCAAGGAGTAATTAGACTTGGTGTTCCTACTAATGTTAAATTTACAACAAGATATACAGACGTTGCAGATAACTGGATTGATTTTGCTAATCAAGTAGGAATTTATGAAGATGTTGTGAGACCTGAATCAAGAGAACTGTTAAAAAATAATCCTTATAACGAAAATAATAAAGTACAAGTTTTAAATGATATAAGAAAATGGTGGTTTAGATTAGGAGATACTACTGAAGGTAGAGCGCAGCAATTACTGTTAGCTAGACAATATCCTCAAATTTATTCTATGACTATTCCTGGTTATACAGTTACAGAGATAGGAGCAAGACTTCTTCAACAACTTGAAGGAAAAATTTATAACGAAGGTGAAGTTTTTAGAACTGGAACACAAGATAACTCAAGCCAATACAAAGACTACTTAGCAAACGGATTAATAGAAGTTAGATTACCTGATGAGAAAGTTAAACATATGATTAACGAAAACGCAGGTTGGGTAGTCAATGCCGTTCCTGTTATTTATGATCGTATGGCTGAAGTTGTTAATCAAGGTTTAGTAGATGTAGCAGGAATACTTGGAGAAACTCAAGGTATGTCTTCTGCTGAAATATTATCTAATGCTGATATGAGAGAATATTATGGAATAGAACTTGCTTCTGCAGACGTTAAAAATATAGAAGATATATCTAGTAAGTTTACAAATAGATTATTTACACCAGAAGAGTTAGGTCCAGAAGTAACTGGATTAATACAAGAAGTGTTAGCTGGAACTGGATATGAAAATCCTGTTAACGGTTACTATTCTCCAATAGAAATAATTCCTTATTTATATGCTGCACAAAAAGCGGGCAAATTAAATCCTGCTTATGTCTTTTCTTCACAAGATTCAGATAGTCAGCAATTTAACAAAGGTATGCAACTTCTTACAGGCCTAACTAAAGCATCAACATTTTGGGACGAAGATATAGACGGACCTCAACAATTAGAATTTTTAAAAAGATTTGAAAACAAAATGTACGCTTTAAATGAGTTGTGGGAAACCAATGACGGACAGATTGCTAACAACCAGGAAATTCAAGATTTAGTAGATGATGTATATGAAACATTTACAATTTTTAATCACATTATGGGAGACATAAATTCTTTTGAAGGTAAAGACATTATGAGTGGAGAACAATGGTGGAACTTCTTTATTAAACCTAAATTTAAAGCTTTAGACTTAGAGTGGAAACAACCTGTACCTGCTGAAGGTTCAATACAAGATCAGACTTTTTCTGTGACTTTAGCTGACGGAAGTATAGATGCAAAGTTTCAAACAATTGCAGCTTCTAAGCCATTTAAAGCAGTAAAAGTTAATGCAAGTGCTAGTAATGTGCCTGACGGAGACACAATTAACTCAATGTATAGCGCAAGTGATACAGAAGCAATTCGTGTTATAGGAATTATGGCTTACGAAATAGGAACTAATCCAGTAACAAATCCAGAAGAAAGAGAAATTGCTATACAACAAAAAGCATTTTTACAACAATTAGTTGATAGATATGAAGGAAGACTTTATTATGTTACAGATTCAAGATTTGGTAACGACAATAGAAAAGATCCATACAACAGAGTTTTAGGTTGGTTGTATGTAGAAAATGGTATTAATGGAGATTTAGCTGACGGCCAAGGAGAATACTTATTTTTCTCAGATCACTTCAGCCCAGCAGATAACTATTATACTTTAAACAGAGATGAGCCATTTGCTTCTGTTGAAACTAAAAAATCTGATAGAAGTGTATGGGATTTAGGTAATTTTATTGATAAGATAAAGGTTGATGATTAATGGCTAATAAAAGAAGAAATCCATATGAAAGTTATCCGCAAGAGATAATATCTCCTGATGTTATAGCTGGATATACAAAAAAATATTTAGACAAATATATGAAAACTAAAGTTGGAGGCGAACATTTTATGCCTTTGTTGTTTTCTGTGATGCACCACGAATCAGGTGGTATGAATAAATGGATAAAAGCTTCAGGAACTGAAGGATCTTTTGGTTTATTTCAAATTAATTGGAGAGTTCACGCAAAAGATATTGTAAATAATTATCCTCAATTTAAAGCAGCTGGTATTCAAGATATGGATATTAGTGAAATGGACGAAAATACTTATGCAGATTTAGTAGAACTAATAGGTGATTTAGATTTTCAATTTTCTTTTGCGAAAAGGTTAATGGACAATAGAGATGCCAAAGGTCAAAATATATTTGCAGATTGGAACGCTTATAACGGTGGAGGATATAAGCAACATTTTGATAATTATGTAAATGTTGTTCAACCTTATGAAAATATGCTTGATGAAGATTTATTAAATCTTGCTAACAATTATACATCTGGTCCAGTTAATCCTCCTGGTAGTGATCCTATTGGTGGAACAGACCCAGCAGATACAAATATTATTAGTGGTCAACCAACAGATCCATTGGAAAAATGGAAACAAATTAAACAAGCTTATGGTGGTCAATTCTATGATTATGCAAATGATCAATGGATAGGTGATTATCAAAATCAATCAGGTATAAAACAATGGGAAACAATATTTCAAGTAGGTTTAAAAGGTGATCTTAATACAAGCTATGCAGATTGGTTTGCAAACTCTGCAGATGACTTTAACGGAACATTAGACAAAGCTTGGGGATCTATATCTAATCAAGAAGGATTTTTTAATCCATTTCAATTAGGTGCTTTAAGAGGTGCTCCAACAATGGCTGATACTGTAAAGATAGCCGTATATAACAGATTTTTACGTTCAGCATCTAACGCAGGTTTTAGCGCTAGTGTTGCTCAATCTATGGCTTTGCAGCACTTAGCAAATCCAATTGCAATAGATCGTATGAACAGAGCAGTTGGATATGGTATGGAGAGAAACTTATCAGTTGAAGAATTAATAAATATTGTATCTCACGATATTTCAAATTATCAACACGAACAAGATCGTAAAGATTGGGCATTTAGAATACCTGATTATCAAGATACTACTGCTCAAGAAGTTGCAAGTTTAAACGAAAAAATAAATACAAAGGTAAGTTCTGTGTTACTTCAAGATTCACCATACTTAACTGATGAAATTAGAAGAGCTTATACAGATTACAAGATTATTAATCCTAATACACAAGTTTCCATAGAAGATTTCTCTATGCCTTTTATAAAACAAACTGATAGGTATAAGAGAATATATCATCAGAAACCTGCGATGTTTTCACCAGAACAATACATTAATCAATATGTTCAAGGTGTAGGAAGTGTTATGGCCCCTGGAGATTCAAACTATCAAGAAATGATTGCTAGTCAGGCATCTATGGGCGGAACTGCACAAGAAGCGCAAACAGGTGCTTTCTTTGGAAGTGCTAATGTAGGATTAGGAGATACATTTAGAAATAAAGTGTCTTCTTTAGGAGAAAGAGTAGGAGCGTTGTTTAATAGATAATGGTTAGAAGAAATATTAGAAGACTTACTTTTGATTTTGATCCAACAAGACCAGCTAGTGAAGTCATAAAAGAAATACAAGAAAAAGCAGTTAAAGAAGCAATTAAAGCAAAAGTAGAGGAAGCTCCTAAAGGAACTCCTGTTGCTAATATTGTACAAGAATTTAAAGCTCCAGCTCCAGTTTCAGCTCCAGCTCCAGCTCCAGTTGCTGCAGCTCCAAAATCTGATCCGCCTAATACTAGATTTCCTCAAAGGCCAGAGCCAGCTCCAGCTCCAGCTCCTGAGCCACCTAATAGAGTATTTCCTCAAAGGCCAGAGCCAGCTCCAGCTCCAGCTCCTGAGCCAGAGCCAATAATTGAGCCAGAGACAATAATTGAAACTGAAGAAGGTAGTGCAACTGATGAAGAAGTTAATGCAGTTTACCAAGGAGTCTATTTTGATTTTGCTCCAGGAATTGATCCTCAAGATGTTATAGCTGACCCTGAAGCTTTTGAGCCAGAAGAAAGAAATCCTTATCAAGCTGCAATAGAAGATATTGGATTTATTCCTCCAACTCCTGGTCAAATTTACGGAGATGAAGATGCAGTTGATATTGCTGGAAATCCTGTTAATACTTCAAATACTTTACTTCCAACACCTCAGCCATTAGTAGAATTAACTCCTTACGCTCAAGGTGGAACTTGGTATGCAGTAACAGGTTATCCTGGATTGCCAGTAGCTTACTTTGTGGAATATACACTTCCAGGTGGAAACAAAATTTACTACTACGCAGATAGAAAAGATTTAGATACGCTAGAAGGTATTGGTGCAGGCAAAGAGCCGCCAATAGTTGGAACTGTATCTTATAGCGATTTTAAACAAGGAAGAATACCTGGCGGAAGTATTTCAGATGTTGTGGGAACTGAAGAACATTATTCAACAAGAGTAGAGAGAACATTAATGGCTCCTACTGGTGACTTGTTGTTACCAACTTGGGCTAATGATGATCCAGAAATAAAAGATTTATTTTATATCGCAGTAGCAGAGAATTGGAGTGACACTAAGTTTTTAAGAGAGATGTCTAAGAAAAATTCTTTTAAAGAAAGATATCCTGCTTTTCAAGATATGCTTTCTTTAACAGGAGGAGATCACGCACAAGCTTTAGTTAACTATCAAGGATACGAGCGTAAAGTAAGAGAGCTAAATAACAGATACGGAGAATCTGCTGATGCTCAAGCTTTAGCTGCTGAAGCAATTAAAAAAGGTTTTACTCTTGATGATTTACAAGCAACCTACGATATCTTTGAAAGAGCAGAACAAAACTCTGATGCTATGCTTGCTTTTCAAAAAGTAATTAATGCACAAGGATTAGATTTTGATTTAACTAGCCCTCAAGGAATTGTAGATTTCTTTAAAGGAGCTGCTCCTACTGAGATTTATGATCTATACGAAGCAAGTTCTATTACAGAACAAGCGTCCAAATTAGAGCTAAATGACTTGTCTGTGGAAGAAGCTTTAGAGATAGCTAGGAATACTCCTGGACAATTAACTAACCAACAAGTCTCTGCTGCTTTACAATCAGCATCACAAACTCTTTTAAGATTCAGAGAGTATGTTGACTTAGGTGCTTATGGTTTAGACGCAGATCAGATTATAAATCTATCTTTAGGATATAAAGAGCCAGGCGGTATGACTGAAACAGAACTAGCTACTGCTTTATTTAGAATTTATGAAAAAGATGAGAACTTACAGAATTTAGCTTCTGGACTTGCTGGAAGTAAAAGTTTTCAGCAGAAAGATAGACAAATCCGATCTATTGGTTAAAATTGGTAATAACAAGAGATTACTCAAACCTCTTGTTTGAAATAACTGGCTTTGAGTTAAGACAAGTATAAGAATACCACTCGATCCCTATAAGAGTGTGTAGACATAATAGGAGTAATAATGTCAAATGAACAAGGAGCTGGTTTGTCTAACGAAGAATCAATCCCAAATTTACGTGAAGCTTTAGATAAAGCTAAATCGGATAATAGTACGTTGCAAGAGCAATTCAACCAAGTATCTGGAGAACTAAAAGGTATGAAAGCTAAAGAAGTTTTCAGAGCTAGTGGTTTTCAAGATTCTCACGCTGAATTATTTCTTAAAGCAAATCCTGATGCTGAAATCAATAATGATACAGTTTCAGAATTTGTAACATCGTATAACTTATCCCCTCAAAGTGCACCAGTAGAGCAATCTGCTGGCTTAAACGATATGGGTCAAGTTGCTGATAATGCAAGTCCTTCTGTTGTTGGAACACCTGAAGGTGGAAAAATGACAAAAGAACAATACAAAAAATTACAAGTAAGTGATCCAACCGCAGCACACGAAGCGTTAATCCAGGGCAAGGTAGAGATGAGAGACGATAATTACGTAGCTAACCAGACTTTTAATCAATAAAAGAAGGGAAAGTGACAAATGGTCGACTTTACAAGTAATGATACGAATACCACTACGTATAATGATACTGTTTACGCAGCTATCATTAACGATGATATTCTAGATGCTTTACAAGCAGCCGTTGTGACTCCTCCACTTTTAGCAATGTTCGATTTATCAGGACAACCGTCTAAAGCAGTAGATATTCCAATAGCTGATGCTGAATCAGCTGCTGCAGTTTCAGAAGGTGCAGAGCTTGCAAACACAGCTCTCTCAACTTCTAAAGCTACTCTTACTGCTTCTGAGGTAGGAATCATGGCTACAATCACAGACGTATTAGACGTATCTTCTATTGCGGCAACTCGTGGTGCTCAAATGAGACAAATGGGTAACGCAGTAGCTCAAAAGATTGACGTCGATATCTGTGCTTTGTTAGCTGGATTCGGTACCGCAGTAGGTACTTCTGGATCTAATCTATCACTCGCTAACTTATTCTCAGCAATTTATACTCTAGAAGCAGCTAATGCTCCTGGACCGTATGTTGGTGTATTACACCCAGTTCAAATTGCTGACTTAAGAACTGCTATTGAGGCTTCCTCTTCAGGAATCTTTACTGGCGGCGGTGTTAGATCAGGTGCTGGAGAAATTGGAACAAACACCGATACAGGTTACTTCGGTAACTTTATGGGTATTGACTTTTATCAGTCAACAAACGTTCCAACTGCAAACTCTGCTGCTGACCGTGCTGGTGGCGTATTC
>NZIO01000018.1 GCA_002689925.1 Candidatus Pelagibacter sp. | reverse complement strand
TCTTACTGCTGAAGATTATGTTGAGTTAAAATCTAATCACAGAGGAACTTATACAAGACATGGTGAATGGGTTAAACCTGTATTTCCATCTAATATAAGTTGTCAAGGTTCACCGATGACACCATACATCTTTGATGATAGATGTTCATTCGAAGATGCGGGTGATGCACTATTAGAGTGGTATAATGTAGGTACTGAAGAAAGAGAACGATGTGGTGAGTTAGGAAGACAATTTGTTTTAAATGAAGGTAGAATGTCTTCTAAACATTTATCGGAATCATTCATAGAAAATATAGAAACCTGTTTTGAAAAATGGAAACCAAGAGCAAAATATACAATGGAGGCTGTGTAATGAAAAAATTAATGTTAATATGTGCACCCGTAACATCAAGAAGTGGATACGGAGCTCACGCTAGAGATTTAACTCATGCTTTTATAAAACACGATAAATATGATATTAAAATAATGGATGTGCCTTGGGGTGAGTGTCCGAGAGATGCACTCAACAATGATAATTCTAATGATAAAAAAATATTAGATAGGATGTTATCACAACCAAATATGGATAGACAGCCCGATATATATGTTGACATAAGAATACCAAATGAATTTCAGACTTATGGGAAATTTAATATAGGTATTACTGCTGGTATTGAAACAACCGCCGTATCAAATGTATGGATAGAGGGTTGTAACAAAATGGATTTAATTATAGTTCCATCAAAACACTCTAAAGGTGGTTTTGTTGGTGCATTGTATGAAAAAATGCAACAAACACCAGATGGTAAACAAACTAAAGTTGGAGAAGTAAAACTTGAAAAACCAATAGAAGTTTTATTTGAAGGTGCTGATGAAGATATTTATAAACCATTAAAAGAAAAAGAAATAGATTCTGAATTTTTAGACTTTATTAATAATCAAGTAAAAGAAGATTTTGCATTTTTATTTTTAGGACAATGGACTAAAGGTGGATATGGTGAAGATAGAAAAGATATTGCAAAAATGATTAAAGTTTTTTATGAAGCATTTGCTAATAAAAAAGAACAACCAGCACTCTTATTAAAAACAAATGGTGCAACCTATTCTATTATGGATAGAGAAAGTTGTTTAGAAAAAATTAATAATGTAAAAAATATGTTTCCATCAGATTGGAAATTACCAAATATATATTTACTACATGGTTCATTATCCGATACAGAGGTTAATTATCTTTATAATCATCCTAAAGTAAAAACAATGATTTCATTAACTCATGGTGAAGGGTTTGGTAGACCATTACTTGAAGCTACGATGACAGGATTACCAGTTATGGCTTCTAATTGGAGTGGACATTTAGATTTCCTATCTTCAACAGATTCAATATTGTTGGGTGGTGAATTAAAACAAGTTCCAAAGTGTCAAATTTGGAAAGACATTATTATTTCTGATTCTCAATGGTTTAATGTAAGTGAACAACAATCTTATAAAGCTATGAACTATTGTTTTAAAGAACACAATGAAGTTAAATCAAAAGCTTTAAATCTAATGAAAACAAATAGAGATAAATTTACATTAGACAAAATGATTCAAAAACTTGATGAGATTGTAACACCATATGTTGATAAAGTTCCAACACAAGTTGGATTACAATTACCAAAGTTAAAAAAAGTTGGTAATTCAGAACCACCAAAAATAAAATTACCTCAGTTGAAAAAAACAAAAAGTGGAGTTAAGATATGAAAGACTTAATAAGTAATTGTTTCCTATGTGGAGAACATTCCTTACATGTAGCAGGTACAGAGGAGGCTCAAGTAATGCAGTGTATCAATTGTGGTTATGTAACTTCAACCAAATACATAGGAACTATAGAAACAAATGAAGAAGTAAAAAAACTTAGTTCAGATATGAAAAAGTGGGCTAAAGAAGAAAATGGTCGTGTTTGGATTCCAAGTATTATAACTTTACCAATTGGTATGTTATATCCAATAAATAAAGATAATGAAATGAAATGGTCTTTTGCACCAATGGTTGAAATACCAGAAGACGATAGAAAAGACTTTCCAAATCCACAAGGTGGTTTTTACGAAAAAAAAATAGATACAGATAATCCACAAATTTATGATGAGTTCATTATTGGTATGTCTTATGTCAATGATTTAATGAGAAAAGCATCCACACCTCAAGAACCAGAAATAAAGTTTCCAAAATTAAAAAAGCGTAAATAATGGCTAATAAAAAACAACCATATAATTGGACTAGAGTTAAACCTGGTGATATTATTTCATTTCGTTATAAATCAAAATCTACTGGAAAAACTCTTGTTCAATCTTTATTAGTTTTAAACCCAAGAATACCAGTGACTTTAAAAGATGGAACAAAAACAAAACACTTAATTGGAATCAAATTAGAAGAATCTAATAGAATTGAACTTAGATTTAATAAAAGACAAGTTGACATATTGAATAAAACTGGTGATTTAGAATCTGTTAACGCTGAAGAAAATATTTATAGAGTTAAATTTAAAGATAGATTTGTTATAAATGAAATCAAAGGTGTTAAACCAATAGTGTATGATTTAATTTCAAGAAGTAATGAAATACAAGGAAGATATAGAACTTATGATTATTTACAAGCTAAAAAGAGTGCAGTTTATTTGGAGCCAATAAGAATATTCACAAAGTTAAAAGAAGAAGAAAAAATAGATGATAAACCTAAACAACCACCAAAGCCTAAACAACCAAAAGAGGTAAGTGATGAAGATTAGTTATACAATCCTAACCCACAACGAAACAGATTCTCTATTAAAACTAATAGAGTTTTTAGTTAAGCATAAAGACGAAGAAGACGAAATAGTAATTCTTGATGATTATTCAGACAATGAAAAGACAAAAGAGATACTTGATGTTATGTGTTCAATGCATGAGATTACATTTGAACAAAGACATTTGTTAAAAGATTATGCTGGACAAAAAAACTACTTGACTCGTATGGCAAAAGGTCAGTATATTGTTAACATAGATGCTGATGAGATTCCACATAAATCATTGATGAAGAATCTTAAACCAATATTAGAATCAAATCCAACAATAGATTTATATTGGGTGCCAAGAGTAAATACGGTTGATGGTATCACACAAGAACATATTAATAAATGGGGTTGGAGAGTAGACGAAAAAGGTTGGGTTAACTTTCCAGATTATCAAGGTAGGATTTGGAGAAATCGCCCAAACATATTATGGAAAAATAAAGTACACGAAGTATTGAGTGGATACAAAGAACATACATTTCTTCCAGCAGAAGAACAATATTCTTTCTATCATCCTAAAACGATAGATAAACAAGAAAAACAGAATTTATTTTATGAGGGTATATAATTGGAAAAATATGATATTTTAACTAATATTCCAGACAAAAGGGAATTAGTAAAAACAACATCTTTAAAATTTAAAAAAGATTTAATTGATTTTTTTGGTGATGATTATAAAAACAAAGTGTGCTTGGAGATTGGAACACATAAGGGTTACACTACAAGAGTTTTAAGTGAGTTATTTAAAAAAGTTATATCTTGTGAAAATGATATTGATTTAATAAATTTTGCAAAAGATTTAAATAAAGATAAAAATAATATTCAATTTTTACAAAAAGATGTCTACACTACAAGTTGGAATTTCAAAGACATTGATGTTGTATTCATTGATTGTAATCACGAATACAGTTATGTTGTGAAAGATATTAACAACGCTATAAGTTTGTGTGAAACTAATAAAGAATTATTAATTATTTTTGATGATTATGGTTTACAAAATCCTTGGCGTGGTGTTAAAGATGCTGTCAATGATTTTTTAGAACAAAACCCAAAATTTAATTTAGTAAAATTTATTGGTGAAGATAAGGGATCTGATTGTAATCCTCGTGCAAATTTGATAGCTGAAGAGGGAGCTATATGTAGTTACACTAATAAAAATTTACAGAGATTTTGGAGAATATTTGAAAATACATTGTATTCAACTGGAGAAGTTTTAAGTTTAGGATTTGAAGAGTCTGAGGGTTTAAGAATACCTGATGAGTATTTGGAAAAACAAGAATTTATGATTTTTAGAACTGCTTGGGGAATAGGTGATTGGGGAATAATATCTGCTATGCCAAGACTATTAAAACAAAAATATCCTAATTGTAAAGTTTATTTACCATCATCAAAATTTATAAAAAAATTATTTGATGTTGATACAAATATTATGGAGTTAGTTTTTAAAAATAATCCTTATGTTGATGGTTTTAAAGATGATATGGATGGTGAGATATTTCACGACCAATACAGAATTTATAATAATAAAAAAACAGATATTCCATTAATTGAACAAATGTTAAAATTTTGGCAGTTTGGAGAAAAAGAATATCAAGATTCTCAACCTGAGTTGTATTTCTCAGATGATGAGAAGAAGTTGGGTGATGAGATAATAAAACAATTTATTGGTGACAAAGAGTTTGGTTGTCTTCTGGTATCAGATAGATATGGTACTCAATTTGGAAAATATGATGAAAAAACTTTTAATAATGAAACAGAAAAAATAATTAAATTTTTAAAAGAAAATGATTTACCATATTTTTATTATACATTTAAACCTATCAAATATACTGAATTTAATTTTATAAATCAAGTTTTAGATATGAAAAATATGGATTTAAGAATACAATTGTATATAAAATCAAAAGCTAAAGTAAACATAGGTAATCAATGTGGAACTAATCATTTGGTTAGTAGATATTCAAATGTGTATGAAGTTCAAAGACAATTTCCATTAGGACACAATTTTATAAAAGGGGAAACTTATCTATGAAAAAAATAGTTGTATATACAGCGATATTTGGTGGATATGATTTTTTATATGAGCCAGAAATCAAACCAGATAATGTTGATTTTGTTTGTTTTACTGATAATAAAGATATGAAATCAGATACTTGGGATGTAAGATATACTTTACCATTATACCACAATCCTGAATTACAAAATCCATATGTTAGAAACGCTAGAAAATATAAAACTCTACCACATAGATTTTTATCAGATTATGAATATAGTATTTGGGTAGATGGTAACGCGAAAATGACAGGTGATGTAAACGAATTAGTAAATGAATATTTACAAGATAAAAATATGGCTGTCTATGATAAAATGTGTTGTGTTTTAGATCCTTGGGGTTGTATATATGAAGAAGCTAGAAGAATATTTAATTTTGGAAATATAAATATTAAAAGAGAGCCGTGGAAAGGTATAAAAGCCTATAAAGATGATCCGATGTTAATGCAAAAAGCTGTAGACAAATATAAAAAAGAAAACTTTCCAGAAAATCTTGGATTATTAAGTGCTATGGTTTTGGTAAGAAAACATAATGAGAAAGATGTTAGCTCTGTGGGTGAAGAATGGTGGGAGATGATAAAATATTATTCTCATTTAGACCAAATGAGTTTTAACTATGTCGCGTGGAAACAAGATTTTCAATTTAATTGGATACGAGAAGATGTTAGAGATTGTAGACATTTTAAGAATATGGGTGTTCATAAAGTTAAAGGTGGTAAGTCAAAGTGAAAAATATAGTTTTTATACCAAACATAAATTTAGGTGATAGTAGAAATAATTCATACCATTACTCTATTAAAAGTTGGAAATATTGGTGTGATAAAAATGATTGTGAATTAATTGTATGGGAAGATTTATTATATCCAGTAGATTATATGAAAATAACTTGGCAGAGATATTATCTATTCGATATATTAGATAATAACAATATTGATTATGACCAAATTCTTATGGTAGACGCTGACACAATAGTTCATCCAGATACACCAAACTTTTTTGAAATGACTGAGCATAAATATTGTGGTGTTAAATGTGATGGTTGTTATGAATGGGTATTAAGAAGTATTCGAGGTTTTGGTGATGAGTTATTTGGTGGTAAAAGAATAAAGCCTTGGAACTATATAAATGGTGGGTTTCAAATTATAAACAAATCACATAAAAGTTTTTTTGAAACTATGAAACAATATTATTCTAAAAATAATGAAAAAATAATACAAACAATAGATAAATTGAAGTGTGGAACAGACCAAACAATACTTAATTATATGTTATATGAGGAAAAAGTTGATGTGAAGTTATTACCAAGTTGTTATAACTTACAAGATTTGTTTAGAAAAACTTTATTACATATACCTGAATTTAGTTGGATAGATGATACATTAGATAATTTGTGGGAAGCAGGTTGGATTTATCATTTTAATTCTATTCCACAAAATCAAAAAAATAGAAATGCAAATTATTGGATTAAACGAACTTATGAGGAGTTATATAAATGATAATTTATGTAGACATTGATGGAACTATTTGTAGAACAAAAGGTTCGGACTATAGGACAGCAGAACCAAGACAAAAACAAATTGATAAAATAAATAAATTGTATGATGAGGGAAATACGATTATATATTGGACAGCAAGAGGAACAGTAACACAAATAGATTGGTTAAATTTAGTTCAAGAACAATTAGGTAAATGGGGTTGTAGACATCACGATGTAAGAGTGGGTAAACCACAATATGATTTGTGGATTGATGATAAATCAAAAAGGATAGAGGAACTTTAATGAGAATATTAATTACAGGTGGTTCAGGAACAATAGGGAAAGCTTTCATAAGAGAATTTCCAGAACATACTTACTATAATGTTAGTAGGAATGAAAAGTTTTTAACTGACTTGATGAGAGAACATCCAAAGACAAAAAGTTATATCGGTAACATAGAAGATGAAGGTTTCTTGATGAGGGTATTCAATAGTGTTAAACCTGATGTGGTTATTCACGCTGCAGCTATGAAACATATAAACATAGCAGAAGAGAATCCAATACAAACTTGTCAATCAAATGTGATTGGTAGTATAAATGTTATCAATGCAAGTATTATGAATGATGTTCCAATAACAATAGGAATCAGTACAGACAAAGCATGTTCATCTGAAAGTGTATATGGTAACACTAAAGCTCTAATGGAAAAATGTTTTATGGAAGCTAATACAACAAAGAATAGATTCGCTCTTACAAGATTTGCAAATGTAGCTCATAGTAATGGCTCTGTATTACCATTTTGGTTAAATTGTAAAAAAAATAATGAATCTATAAAGATAACAGATCCAGAAATGAATAGATTAATATTTTCTAAATCAGACGCTGCAAATCTTATCAAGAAAGCTATTGATAAATGTGAGAGTGGTGATGGGGGTTTTGTTTGTTCTTACAAAATGAAATCTGTAAATATGATGGAGGTAGCTAAAACTATCGCTTATGAAGGTTATGTATCAAAAATAGAAATAGTTGGTAAAAGACCAGGTGAAAAAGTTAATGAGGATTTAATAAGTCAAAAAGAAACACCATTTACTTATGTTCATGGTGATATGATTTACATATATAATCAAGAAAATTTAGATATGAATACATTAACTGAGGGTTATTCATCAGAAAATGCTGAAAAAATGACAGAAGAAGAAATAAAGGATTTAATATGGAACACAAAATAGCATGGTTTACAGAGGGTGGTTGGCAGGGAAAAGTTCCAAGAGACCATCCTAATATGAGAAATGATTTAGCGTGGATGAATACTCTTGATGCAATACATTATCCAATACAAATGATTGATAAAATTACAGACAAATTTGATATTGGAATTATAACGATTCCTAAAACAAATATCGATAATTTATCCAAATTCCCTTTAATAGAATCAATGAAAAAAATATGTAAAAAAATAGGTATTATGCAAGAGGGTCCACATTGGTATTTTCAAGACTATACAATGGAACAACAGATATGGTTTTATAATATTTTAATGGATATTGATTTTATATGGTGTCACAATGATATGGATAAAAAATATTATCAAGGGTTAACTGATAAAAAATGTTATGTAAATCCTACACTTATGATTGAAGATTTTATTAAACCTAAAGATGATAATCAAGTTAGTAGTGGTGTAATGATAGGTGGTAATATGTGTAGATGGTACGGTGGTTTTGATTCTTATATTGTGGCGAGAGAGTTCGGTGAAGAAATATATGCACCATCAATGGGTAGAAAAATAGATAGAGAAGATGAGATGGATATAAATCATTTACCTTATATGACTTGGGTTGAATGGATAAATAATTTACCAAAATATAAATATGGTGTTCATTTGATGCCGACACAGGCTGCTGGGACATTCGCATTAAATTGTGCATATCACGGAATACCTTGTATTGGTTATAAAGGGTTAGATACACAAGAGTTATGTTTTCCACATTTAAGTGTTGATATGGGAGATGTAAAAAAAGCTAAACAATTAGCTGTCAGATTAAAAACAGATAAAAAGTTTTATGATGATTGTAGTAGAATATCAAAAACAAGATATAATGAGTGTTTTGGTATAAAAGAGTATATTTATAATATAAACAAGGTTATAGGAAAGGTTATAGATGAAACCAATTAGTTTTATACAACCAAGTAGAAACAATTTAAAATATTTACAATGGTCTTACAATTCTATCAGAAAGAATCTTGGATACATACACGAAATATGTATAGCTGATGATTTCTCAGATGATGGGACTTGGGAGTGGTTACAAGAAATACAAAAAAAAGACCCAAATGTAAAAATCCACAGAAACGAAGGCCCTACAAGATTAGGACATACAATTCTATACGATACATTGATTAATGATTATGCAACCAATGATATTGTTATGATATATCACGCTGATATGTATGCTTGTCCAGGACTTGATGTAGAGATAAACAAACACATCAAGAAAGGTGTTGTGGTTAGTGGAACAAGAATAGAACCACCACTACATCCTCCAGGTCCAGAAAAGATATTAGCTGATTATGGTATTGAACCTGAAGAGTTTAATGAACAGCAATTACTAAGAGATTTAGATAAGATGAATGATAAAGGTAAAACCACAGAAGGAATATTTGCGCCGTGGGCCATAATGAAAGAAGATTTTCAATCTATTGGAGGACATGAT
>NZIO01000017.1 GCA_002689925.1 Candidatus Pelagibacter sp. | reverse complement strand
TAACATTTGTGACAGTATTTTGTCTTTTTTTTATAGAATTTGTTATTTCCTTGCAAATTGCACTCCCTACCACAAGACCGTCAGCTTTTTTTAGTGATTTAATAGTTTTTTCTGTGATACCAAACCCAATCACAACATTCTTAAATTTGTCTTGATTCTTAATTTTTTGATATTCCTTGAGTATTTTTTTTGGTGAAACTTTTAATTTTCCACCAGTGGTAGATAACATACTAATATAATAAACCATATCATGTGAGTCATTAATGATCTTTTTTAATCTTAATTTTGAAGTTGTAGGCGAAACAAGTTGAATAAAATTAATTCTATTTTTTTTACATTTTGAGGCAAAAACTTTATTTTCTGGATAAGGTAAATCTACTACAATTATTCCATCGACTTTTGATTTTTTACATTTTGTAATAAATTTATTTTCATTGTATTGATGTATCATATTATAGTAACCCATTAAAATTAATGGTTTATTTTTCTTTGTTTTTTTAAAATTTTTAGCTATTGAAAAAACATCATTTATTTTAATCCCATTTTTAATAGCACGATATGCACTTGTTTGAATTTGATTTCCATCTGCAATGGGAGCATTATGTGGGAATCCTAATTCACAGATATCTGCGTGTTGTGAAATGGATTTTAAAATTTCCAATGACTTTTTTTTGGTATTATCACCTGCCACAGTATAAGTGACTAGGGCAGGTCTATTTTCTCTATTTGCATTTTTAAATGATTGATTAATCAATGAATTTCTCATTTATATTTACCTAATCTTTCTTTTAAAATATCTCTGTCTTTTATTGCATCACCACAGCTATTTACTACACAAATTGTATCTTGACTTAATTTTGGGGCAATTTTAATTGCTTCTGCAAAAGCGTGACTTGGTTCTAAGCTTGGATTAAGGTTTTCAAATTTAGTAACCATTTTATATGCATCTAGAGCCTCCTCATCAGTTGCATAAGTATACCTTGCTCTTTTTGTATCCTTTAAAAAACAATGAATTGGTGAAACTGATGGATAGTCAAGTCCAGCAGAAATAGATTCAGTTTCCTTTATTTGTCCTTCATTATCTTGACAACAATAGGCTGCAGCTCCATGAAGTATTCCTAATTTTGCACCTCTACTTAAAGGTGCTGCATGTAATTTGGATTTTTTTGGTCCACCAGCCTCTACACCAATTAATTCAATTTGCTTTTTATTATAATCAATAAACTCACTCCAAAAACCGTAGGCCGAACTTCCACCACCAACACAATTAATTAATTTTATTTTTTTTGGTATATTTTTAAACTCTTTTTTAATCTGGATTTTTAATTCTCTTGAAATTTGTGTAGTGCTCCAACCACATATCTTAACAAAAATATTAGGTCCGACAGTAGAGCCTACACACATATGAGTATTATCACAATTTGAAACCCAATATCTCATACATTCACTTACTGCATCAACTAAAGTTTGACTACCTGAGTAAACGGGCACAATCTCTGCTCCATTCTTTCTCATAGCATCACAATTAGGCTTTTGTCTTTTTATATCCTTTGCACCCATAAAAATTTTGCATTTGAGACCAAATTTTTTTGCAGCCATGCTTAACATTTTTCCTGCATAACCAGCACCGGTATCTCCCACAATATACTTTTTACCCATTGCTTTACAAATTAAGGCATGCACTGTTGCATTATAAATCTTATGTGCTCCTCCGTTTGCTTCTGAAACTACCTTTGCCCAGATTTGAGCACCACCCAAATGATTTGTCAAATTTTCTAATTTTATAAAAGAAGTAGGCGCTCCTATATAATTTTTGAAATAAAAATCTCTTTTTTGAATAAATTTTTTATTTTTTCTCAACTTTTGGAATTCTCTTGATAAATCTTCAACTGGTTTTTTAAGAGTCTCAGGGATATAGTTTCCTCCAAACTTTCCACCCCAAAAACCATATTTGTCGTGTTGATCTATTAGTGGAATACCTTTTCTAATTTTCATAATTTACTTGTTTAACTTTTTTCAAAAAAATATCTATTTTGGAAATATCTTTCAAACCAGAAGACTCAAGTCCTCCTGATATATCAATATAATTACAAATTTTTTTAAATTTATCAATATCATCGTTAAATTGAATATTGCCGGCAATCATTTTATTAACATTGTTTGGGACTTTTTTTATCAAATTATGATCATAGCTCATAGATTTTTCATAACCTTTAGAATCAAATAATATTATTTCAGAAAAAGACTTAAAATTATTATATTTATCTACATCATCTTGATTTTCGACAGTCACTACTGATATAATTTTTTTATTATATTTTATTTTAATAGATTTTATGTCATTAGGATTGCAATCATAAATTTGATAATAGTCAAAAGGTAATTCTTTAATTTTTTCTAAAATTTCTTTGTCTGGTTCAACCAATACAGCTACAAATTCAGATTTTTTTTTATCTATATTTAACAAATCCTTCAATTTGTGGGTCTCAATATAACGTTTTGACTTTGGATAATTTATTATAAATCCAATTAATTCTGAAGAATACGGATGATTAATTATATAATTTAAAGTTTTTGAGTCGGAAATTCCACAAATTTTAGATTTCAAAATCATTGATTTAAATGATCTATAAGTCTTTTTATATTTTTTTTTATATTACCTGCTGAATGAATTGATCTTCCAATTACAATTGCTGAGACATCAGCTTCAAATGCCTGCTTGGGAGTAAGGATACGTGATTGGTCATTAGCTTTATCACCAGGAAGTCGTATTCCAGGAGTTACAATAAATAAATTTTTATATTTTTTTCTAATTATCTTTGATTCATGTGCGGAGGCTACTATGCCTTGGAGACCGGCTTTTTTTATAATCTTAGCTTGTTTGAGAACTAATTTTTCGACTTTATCTTTATATCCTATTTCTTTAAGTGATTTATTGTTAAGGCTAGTTAATATAGTAACACCTAAAACATTTAGATTTTTATTAATCTTTCTAGCTTGTTTTTTAAAAACTTTTAATCCTTCTAATCCAACACTAGCCATGACAGTAATATATTTCATTTTTTTTAAATCTTTTAATGAAATTAAGGCTGAAGATATTGTTTGAGGGATATCAGAAGCCTTTATGTCTAAAAAAAATTCTGAATTAAAATCTTCTAGGAATTTTCTACCATTTTTTGAGTAAAAAAATTGTAAACCAAATTTTGGTATAAGTTTATATTTTTGTGTTTCTTTGATTATTCTTTTAACTTTTTTGATATTAGAAGTATCACAAGCAATAAATATTTTTTTATCCTTCATCATTTATTTTTTTAAATAAATCTTTAGCATATTTAAAGTGTATTGTTCGTTTTTTTGGAGTATTTACTTTTTCCCCAGTTTTAGGATTTCGTGAAATTCTAGCTTTTTGAATATTTGTTGAAAAAACTCCAAAACCCCTAAGCTCAACTCTTTCTCCTCTCTTTAATGATTGTCTAATTTCGTTAAGAATTATATCGACAAATTTATTTAAATCTTTTTTTAATAGATTCGGAAAATTTTTAGAAAGCTGCTTTAAGATGTTAGATTTAACTGCCAATTCTTATCTACTTAACTTATTTATCTTTAGTTCCCTTTTTTTTTAAATCTTCAGATAGAGATGAGAATGGTAAGTTTTTACCTGAACCCTCTGCGCCATATTTTTCTAAGGCCTCTTTTTTTTCAATTTCCTCTAAAAGTTTTATACTTAAATTCACTTTCCTCTTCTCTACATCCAGCTCTGAAATTGCACAATCTATACGCTCTCCACCAGTGAAGCGTGTTCCGCGCTGATCAGCTGGATTTATAGCTATTTGAGATTTTTTAATTTGAAAATCCATTTCACATCCTTCAGGTCTTACAGTTAAGCCTTTATTATCAGCAGATATAATTTTTACGGTGATTACCTGATTAGTTTTTTTATCTTTAAACCAATCAAATGGATCTGGTTGAGTTTGTCTTAAACCAACTCTAATCTTTTGTTCAGAAGATTTTATTTCTAAAACTTTAACTTTTAGCTTATCATTTTTTTTATATTTTTCTAATTCTTGTTCTCCGTTATTAAAGTAGGTTAAATCATTGCAGTGTAAAAAAGCATCTACATCTAAGTCCTCAATTTTAACAAATAATGAATACTCATTTTTATTTACAACCTCACCCTCAACAATAGTTCCTACAGGGTATTTCTTTTCAACCAATTCGAATGGGTTAGGCTGTGTCAACCTATGAGAAATAGCAACTCTTCTTTTTTCTTTGTCTATTTCTGTAATTACACAATCAATTTCATCACCAACTTTAAACATTTTTTTTGCTGAAAGGTTTTTTTTAGTCCAACTTAATTCACTTGAATGAAGAAGAGTGGTAAGACCTGGCTCAAGTTCACAAAATGCACCAAAGTCCATTAATTTAACAACTTTTACCTTATAATTTTTGTTTAGTTCATAATTTTCAATGTGTTCAAATGGATCAGGGGATAATTGTTTGATTGAACAGCCAACCTGAAGTTTTTCTTTATCAACTGAAATTACTTTAAGGTCATGTTTTTCCCCAATGCTAAATACTTCATCGGGATGATTTACTCTTGAGTACGAAATTTCCTGAAGATGAACTAGGCAATCCATTTCTCCATTGACATTAAAAAATGCTCCAAAAGAAGAAAGGCCTTTAACTTCTGCTCCTTTTATAATGTCACCAACTTTATATTTCTCTACAATCTTGGCTTTATCTTCTTTTTTAAAATTTGAAATTATTTCCCTTCTAGAAACACATGCATTACCTCTTACTTTGTCCAACTTTATAAGAGCAAATTTTTGTGGTTCACCTAGAAGATGAGATATATCCTTCAGTGGTTTATCGCTTATCTGAGATCCAGGTAAAAACATTAGAGAACCTGTATCAATATGTTCAACAATTGCGCCACCTTTACATTTCGACACTATTTTTCCCATAACTGGCTCATTTTTTTCATAACTTTCAACAAGTTTATCCCAGCCTTTGATTTTTTGTGCTTTTGATGCACTTACAATTATCTCTCCAGTCTTCGGGTGTTCAATTTTCTCTAATAAAACTGGAATAGTTTCACCTAATTTTATTTTCTCGGCAAGACCCATACTTTTTAGTTCGTTTATATCGAGAACTGGCTCACTCTTTAGGCCTTCAACAAATAAAAAAACAAATTTTTCAGTTATTTTGTTGATTTTACCTTCGATTATTTTACCTTCTTCAATTTTTGTTTTGGATAGTTGATTATTTAGTAGTTGTTCAAATTCTTTTGATTGTGGGTTGTTTAGTTCTTTAAATAATTCCATGCTTAAACGCTTTATTAATAAAAAGCATGACCTTCTACTTAAATTTAAGCTATTTATCAATAGCTAATCTCTAAATTTTTTACTTGAACATTTAAAAAAATTATTAATTTTGGGCTAAAATATTGGATTTTATCTCTTTATTTCCCTTATTTTTTCTAAAAACTTGGGAAAAGATGTTTTAATAGAATCGATGTCGTGTATTTTCCATTTCCCACCAAAAGAAAGTGCAGCTATTACGCTCATCATAAAAATCCTGTGATCTTTGTAAAAATCTTTAATAACGATTTCTTTGTTAATTGTTAAATTTGGATTACCAAATATTTTTAAAGAACTTTTTGTTACAACATTTTTTACACCCATTAAGTTCAAAATTTTTGATGCCCAAACTAACCTCGGGCTCTCTTTCTGATTTAACTCTGATAAATTTTTAAAAAAAGATATACCTTTTGATTTAGCAGCAACTAAAAAAATTATTAAAAATTCATCGATTGCACTACTATTATATTTAATCGGGCAATTAATTGATTTTAAATTTTTTGAGCTTTTGACTAAAATATCAGAAATTTTTTCTCCCTTATAAGTTTTTTGGTTTATGAACTTTATCTCAGCTCCCATTTTTTTTAAAATCTTAATAATGCCAATTCTTGATGGATTGATATTAATACTCTTAATTAACAATTTAGATTTTTTTGAGAGTAAAGTTAGCACAATAAAAAATGCACAAGAACTTATGTCACCTGGTATCTTATAATTGATAGGATTTAATTTTTTGACTCCTTTTACTTTGATAATGTCATAATTTTTTTTATTTTTTATTTGTATAGGTATATTTAGATGTTTGAATAATAATTCTGTATGATTTCTAGATTTTTTAGCTTTAATTTTTGTAAAACCATTAGATTTTAGTGCAGCGAGCATAACTGTAGTTTTGCATTGAGCAGAACCTTTTTTTTCTAAATAATTAATTGGTCTTGGGTTAGTCAAGCCCTGCATAATTAAAGGTAAATTTTTTTTTTTATTAAATTTAGCTCCAAATTTTTCCAAAGGAGCAGTAACTCTTGAGAAATCTCTTTTAGATAAACTTTTATCTCCTCTTAGTTCAATCTTATTTGTTGTATTTATTAGAAGTCCTAAAATTAATCTTCCTAAAGTTCCGGAATTTCCAGCATTTAAAATTATTTTTTTATTTATATTTAAATTAAATCCTGTTCCAGTAATTTCACACTTATTTTTTAAAAATCTTACTTTTGCACCAAGTTTTTCAATACAACTTATCGCACTTAATACATCTTCAGACTTTAAAAGATTATAGCTAGTAGATTTTTTTTTAGACAATGATGATAACAAAACCCATCTTATTGATAAGCTTTTGTCACCTTCTACCGAAATAGTTTTTTTGAATGAATTTATTTTTTTATCAATATTTAATTGGTTTTTCATATATTGACAGTTGTCTAATTTTTAAAAAAATCTCCAAAATATTGAGATTTAGCTTTTTCATCTTTAATTAAATTACTAGGTGAGCCTTCAGCTATAATCTTACAATTAGACAAAATTAATGCTCTATCAACTATTGATAGCAACTCTCTTGCTTGATGTTCGCAAATAACTATACAAATCTTAGGATTTTCATTTTGTAAATTAACCAATATTTCTTTTAACATGTGAATTGTTAGCACATCTAAAGCAGCAAATATTTCATCACACAGCAAAATTTTTGGATCTCCAAGTAAAGCCATGCATATAACTAGTTTACGTCTTTGACCACCTGAGAGAAATTTTGCTTTAATTTCTTGAACATTGTCTAAGGCAAATTTTGAAATTAATGAATTTATTTTTTCTTGTCTTTCTCTTTCATTTTTAATGATTATTTCTCCAACAGCTTTTAAATTTTCCATTAAAGTTAAATCATGAAAATAACCACCATACTGAGGAACGTATCCTAGTTTAAATTTTCTAGCTCTAAGATAAATAGGGTAATTGGTTGCGTCTGTGTTTTCTATTATAATTTTTCCAAAATCTGGTTTAATTAACCCCATTAAAAGATTAAATAATGTGCTTTTACCAGCTCCATTAGGACCTAAAAGACCTACTATTTCTCCTGAATTTAAATTAATATTTATGTTGTCTAGAATTTGTCGCTTATCAAAAGATAGGGATACCTTTTCCAATTTTGCAGCTGGTTTTTTATTTTTAAATTCTTTTATTCTGAATTTTTTAATTAATGCCATTATTTTTGTGTACTATTCTGATTTTCTCATTTTTATTTAACATTGAAGTCTTAGTAGTTCTTGAAATTAAGTCAATTTCCATTTGGTCAGCATAAAGAGAAGTTAATAAACCTTTATAAATCAAGTTACCAGATAAAATAGCATAATTTTCTGAAAATTTTGCTAAAATTTTTTGGCATGTTAAATTATGATCATTGTAACTTAATTGTACGTTGTTTAGAAATTCTGTATCATAATTTTCAATATTATAAACTGCCTTATCAGAAAAAACTTTTATCTCCTGTCCATTATCAAAATTTATTTTTGCATTCACTTTATCTAAATAAATTATATCTTGATTTTGATCATCTAGTAATCCACTTTTAGCCTCTATTAAGTATATATTGCCATTCACATCTTTTGAGAGATATTGTATTCCTTCAATTAAATTTTTTTCAGGAGAATTTTCTGGTAGTTCTTTTTTTACAACAAGGTCATCATTATTATTAAAAATAATTTTAAAAAAAACTATAGATAAGAAAATTGTCAAAATCGCAAAAATTATTTGCAATGTTTGTTTTTTTTTCATATTAACTAATATTTGCATCTAAAATATTGTGAAGATGAATAACACCAATCGTTTTTTTTTTATTTTGTTTTCTAAACACACACAATGAAGTTATCTTTTTATCACTCATTATACTTAAAGCTTTTACAGCTAGAGTATCTTTCTCAACACTAATGGGATTTTTGCTCATATAAAATTTTATTTTAGTTTTATTTATATCTATATTTTTTTGTATTGTTCTCTTGATATCACCATCGGTAAATATACCAGTTGTCTGTAAATTTTTATTTCTGGCAATTAAAACTCCCAGTTTTTTTTTATTAATAATATTTAATGCACTTTTAATATTAGTATTTTCATTCACAAATGGAATTTTTTGTTTTACCAGCATTAAATCTTCTACAGTTTTGAGTTTTTTACTTAATGATCCAGAGGGATGGTAACGTTTAAAATCCAACTTTCCGAATTTTTTATAATGCATAAGAGAAATTGCCAATGCATCACCTAATGATAGTTGCACAGTTGTGCTAGTTGTTGGAACAATTCCAAATCCAGCTTCCTGAACTTCTGGAATTAATAATTTGATATCTGAAGCTTTATAAAGAATTGAATTTTTTTTGGAAACAATTCCAATTAGTGTAATTCTATTTCTATTCGCATATTGAATTATATTTTTAAGCTCTTGAGTTTCTCCCGAGTAGCTTATTAATATTAAAATATCTTTTTTTGAAATGCTTCCCAGATCTCCATGCGAACAATCACCAGCAGATAAAGCAAACGAAGGTGTTCCAACAGAAGTCATTGTACTACTTATTTTTGAGGCTATACGAAAAGACTTTCCAACCCCACAAAGAATAATTTTAGATTGACACTTAACAATAGCTTCAACAGCATGATTAAATGAAATATTTATAGATTTTTTTAATTTTTTTAAAGCTTGTATTTCAAGTTCAACTACAGTTTTAGCAATTTTATTATAATTTAATTTACTCATTAATGTGAAAAGATATCAATTTTATAATCTGATAAATCTAAGTCAACTCTAGTTTTAATAAATTTTAAACAGTTTTCTAAAAGTGTAATTCTATTTTCTCTTATTAAAATTTTATTTAATTCATCTTTTAATTTATGGAGGTATATTACATCTGATGCAGCATATTTAAGTTGTTTTTCAGTCAATTTTTCAGCACCCCAATCAGAACTTTGCATTTGTTTATTTAAATCAATGCCAATAATTTCTTTAACTAAATCTTTTAAACCATGTTTATCCGTATAGGTTCTAGCTATTTTTGATGCAATTTTTGTACAATAGATATTTTTAACATTTACTTTCAAAAAATATTGAAGGGCCGCAACATCAAATCTAGCATAATGAAAAATTTTATTAATTTTTTCATCCTCTAGTATTTTTACAAGATTATTAGCTCTATATTTTTTTCTATTTAATTGAATTATGTGACAATCATTGTTTCCCGTCGAAATTTGCACCAAAGTTAAAGGGTCTCTTTTTGGTTCCAAACCCATGGCCT
>NZIO01000016.1 GCA_002689925.1 Candidatus Pelagibacter sp. | reverse complement strand
ATCTGCAGAAACAGCCACAACCAATGAAGTCCCTATTATTATTAATGGTGTATTTGGGTTTGGTGAATCCATATCAAATGCAAACATAACTGATATACTTAATAATAATATTAACTTTTTCATTTATCTTCCTTTCTTAATTTAGCCCTCTCGGTTGCTTCTTTTTTTGTTTTTGAAGCGTGACATTCGAAACATAATGTTTGTAAATTATCTTCTCTCCAATAATCTAAATCAATCTCTTCAAATGTTTTACCTTTTTGTTCCCATAATGGTTTGATATGGTCAACATGCCATTTTAAATCTTTTTGTCTTGACTTTCTAGGAAAAGAATCACCACAACCAGCACAACAACCTCTGTCTCGTTGCCATAATCGTTTTCTAGCTTCACCAGGATGATACATCAACATATATTCGTCAGCACATTCAGAGTGCCAACTCTTTCTATTATTTACTTCACCTGTATCTTGATTCTTAATCACACTACCACAAAATCTACACTCACCTTTTTTATCAGTATAGTAGTTTGATGGTTTAGGTGGTACTCTATGATGTTCTAAAAATATTTCTGGTTTAGGTGGTTTATCACCAAATGTTCTTCTATGTCTCCGTGACCATTTCGATAGTGGCATACAATCTCCTTATTCGTCTTCGTGAGAAAAATTTTTCTTATGTTTTTCTTTTCGTGAATATTTTTTTTTATCATCGTGAACTTTGGTAGTCGTGTTGAGCGGCAAATCTTTCATCAAGTCACGATTAGTTGCCCTTAAAGTGGTAAGTTTATCGATTGGTTGGGGCATCTTCATCTGAGATTTCATATTTCGTTTTTGTTTTTTATTCTTCTTCTTCTTCATCTGTACCTCTGAAATAATCTGCCATATCCAATACACCTGAGAAACAAGTAGGACAGAATGATATGGATATCATACCAATAACACCTCTCTGTAAACCACCTTCTTGTTCTGAGAATTTACAATTACATATTGTACAATCAAACATCATTAGTTCTTTTTCTTTTCCTGTATGTATGTTGATTATCTTAGTCATAGTGTTTTAATATCTTTTTAAACTCTGTGATACCTTTACCACAATTGTTCTCCCAATCATCAGCATTACCATCGTCTGATATATACTTATAACTTACGAAATTTATTCCGAAATTCCTACAAGTTTTTGCTAATGCATAAGCTTCCATATCAACAACATCCATATCTTGAATATCTGTTACAAAGGAATCACCTGTATAACAACAAAGATTCTTACCTATTGGATTTTTAATATGAGAGAAATCTATCATTGATGGTCCATCTTCAAATGGTGTTTCACCTATCTTTAATCCCATCGGTGTCGCATCCATATCTCGTTGTATAAATTTTGTACAATCAACTAACCCATTATGTGCTTTAGAAGCAGCTGTTCCATAATTGATTACTAAATCATATCTCTTTGTACCGCCAGCTCTCGTTAAAACATCTGTTAGTTTATAAGTTGCATTAACCTTACCAACACCTGTATACAATAATGTCCCAGGAAGTGGCCAAGTAAAGTTAGGTACTTCTTGAGGTAATGCTGATACTATTAATATTCTACTCATAATGAATCACACTTCTATGTGGAACATCTAATTTAGGATTTAAGAAATCCAACTCTACTAAGAATAAAGCAGATGTTGGTGTGTATCCAGCTTTCTGTAACACTTCAATAGAACCTGTAGCAGTACCACCTGTAGCCAACACATCATCAAATACCAGAACTTTACCTGAACCTTCTTGTACTTCAACAACTGATTCACCATACTCTAAAGTGTGAGCTACGGTATGTGTCTTACCTGGTAATCTATTCTTCTTGCTTCTCAATAGAACTACACCCTTACCCAATTGATGTGCTATAATAGAACCTAATATAAATCCTCTCGATTCAACTAACCCAATATAACGAAAATCAAAGTCTCTAATTAATTCAATACAATCATCAGTTATTTTTTGTAACAATTGTCCATCTTTATATATTGGATTTAAATCAAGATAGTTTATACCATCTATCGGAAAATCTTTATATTCTTTTATATATTGTTTATACATTTTGTTTACCTACCTTTAATTTTATAAATGATACTATTTCACCAGCTATGTTTTTACCTGTGAACTTTTCCATACCTTCGAATCCAGGATTAGAATTTACTTCACAGATTTTATAACCACCATTATCAAACAACAAGTCAACTCCACTGATGTCCAAGTTAAGTGCTTTACTTGATTCAACTGATAACCATTCTATCTGTTCATTAACCTCATATGGAAATCCTTGTCCACCACGAGTAATATTAGCTCTAAAATCATCATCTTGTGCTTGTCTCATCATACAACCAACCACTTTATTATTTACAACCAATACTCGTAAATCTTTACCCCAAGTATCTTTGATAAATTCTTGTACAATAATGTTGTACTTGGGCTTAGTAAGTTCTGCCATAGTTAGTAATTGTTTAAATTGTTTTTTGTTTTCTGCTAAGAATACACCTCTCCCATAACTACCACTAATTGTCTTAACGATAGCTGGAAACCCAATATAAGCTTCCACAAATCCTATATCAATAGGATGTTTTAATAACATCGTATTAGGTATATCAAGATTAGATTCTGCTAATATCTGATGTGAGTACAATTTATCTTTTACATTATCTATGGCATCACTTGAGTTAATTATAGGAACTCCTAATCTTTCAAAGTGTCTAATGACAGCTTTGATATAATAAGTTGTCCCACTTCCAGTTCTCGGGAACACAAAGTTAGGTAAATCACTTGACTCACCATTTACCACGATTGACTTTTTATTATCTTTATTAACAAATATATCAACCGTGTTTGGGTCTACGAGTTGAACATCAATATCTTGTTTTTGAAATTCTTCAATCAATCTATTGGTTTCATACGCATCCCAAAATTTATCTTTGACTAATATCCACCCGAACCTGTTCATTATTTATCTGCCAATTCTATTAACTTTAATAATGATAAACAATACACTGCTGTCAATATATAACTTTGACTTGTTGGTGTTCCTTCAACCAACATTGCTATACTACAACACAAGAATGGTACAATGTATAGAAAGTATTTACATACATTCATCAACCTGTCCATCCATATTGGTAACATAGATATTCCATTGTTGTCTTCTTTTCTTCTTCCGTAATTTGCACCCATCATTTTAATATCTCCTTAACTTGTTTCTTAGGATGATAACGATTCCATAGATTGTTACAAACTTTCATTTCATCTTTAGTTAACAATCTTCCTTTTGTTTCATAATATTCAATTCTATCATTAACAAATCTATAGTCTGCGTCATCAATGTTCATTTCGGGACCATAGAACATTTCTATAGCAGTCCCTAATTTTTTTAATTTACCAATAATGATATCCCATTGTTTCTTGTTCAATGGTTTATCATCTAATACATCTACTAATCTACTTCCCTTCATAGTC
Source organism: Candidatus Pelagibacter sp. (assembly GCA_002689925.1). Taxonomy (GTDB): domain Bacteria; phylum Pseudomonadota; class Alphaproteobacteria; order Pelagibacterales; family Pelagibacteraceae. Next base: position 4,663 of record NZIO01000016.1, on the reverse strand, counting down.
CCTCCACAATCCATTACAATGTAATATATCTTCTTTAGACAATTTAGTTAGATTGTTTTTTCTAACATCTGATATTAGATTCATAACCCAAGACTTATCAGCTTTATTTGTCTCGTGTGGATAACTACGATAAGCTTCATTTATCTTATACTTCAATCTTAACAACTTACCCACTATAGGATTCTTTGTGTGAGCAACCGTTTTTTTATTTGATTTCATATTTACTCCTTTTATATTTAATTCTTTAAATGTTTTTTCTGTATGTTTTTTAATCCATCTTATTTCACCTGGTGTCATTATGCAACACCTCTCTTAATCTTTCTAACTAAAGCTCTCGGTGATGGATTTAAATATCTTTCAGTAATGACATCTTGTACTTTGACTCGTGTCATTAAAGGTATCTCACCTGAACTATTCATTTGTCTTAAATACTTCAATGTAGGCTCATAACCCCACTCTTCATAATATGAGTTAACTTTAGCTAAAGCTGTTTCATATGTTGTATAAACTTTTGTACATCTATGATTCTTATATTCTTTCGGTTCCTTTTTTTCTACAATAAAAGGCTTGTAATGTTTAGATGATTTAACAGATGTACCTCTTCTATCTAAACGATTCAAATTAGCTGATTGTTCCTTAGTAACTACTTGAATGTATCCACCTGTCTTGTGAGGATATATAGTATGACACGAAACCTTTTCTTCAGTTGAACAATCTACACAAATAGTATATCCCTCATCTATACGAGCTTGAGGAACATCTACACTACATCTTGAACATTTAGTCATGGTATAATCCTTTTATTAATCTATCATAATCTAACAACGGATAATTATATTTCTCTTTGAATGATTCAAAGTTTTCTTTAGAACGAATAGCCCACGGTCTAATATTATCTGGATAATTATCTAAATCTAAATTTTTGTTTATATGGTGTATCTGTGTATGTGAAGTAGATGTGATAGGAATACATCTTAATAACTCAGCGATAGTTTTTGTTTGTTTATTATAAAGAGAACCTTTACCAACTATCATAGAAGGTTCTTGTCCAGATTTCTTAACACTACATCTATCTTTAACTAACATATGATGTAGGTCCATAATACAAACTTTAACAATTTCTACACCTGTTTTGTAATTCTTTAAAACTATATTTTCTAATGGGTCATTTGACCACATACAAGTTAATTCTTTTTCTGTATCACCTTGGTACATAAATCGTAACATAGGTAAATTGTGTTTCAAAGATTGTTCCTTATCATACTGAGCTTTTGTTAACCCATATTTGTCTAAATAATCTTTGTTGACTTTTGTTCTGAGAACTTTAGCATAACTACCATTGTGTCTAGCGTCAATCTGTTTCATCTTACACTTAGTACATATGGCTCTGTATATTTTTATGTCATTACCATTCTCGTCTTTAACTCTGACAAAAACACCATTAACTTTCTTCTTACGGTATCCTTGCCACTCTTGAGGGTTCTTGTAACATTTACGACATTTTAGTTGTTTAGTTGTATCTTGTCTTTTCATTATTTACACCCGTTACAACAATTGTATTTAGTTAATATAGAATGTTTGTGAATGAAAACATAAAGAGCAGCTCCGAGAGAAAACTCCCAAGACAACCCAAACAACAAACACAAAAAAAATGTGTTAAATGACCACATATTATATAGTCTCCATATAAGTCTTAATATCTTTAGGACTATTAATCCAATTAGTAACATCATTCTCTGAATCAATGTCAATATAACTAAAGGCTCGAAGAGCCATATCCCAATAAGATTCTTTAACTGAATCAAGACCTGCTGATTCTAATCGTGATACTACTACATCATAATCATCAACTTTATCTTTAATACAATTAACAACAATAGAACGCATAGCTGGACTAACAACTTGTCGTGTAGTAGACTTCTTGTAACCTTTAGTCTTGGGATTATTGTAATCATTCTTATACACAATACCACCACCTGATAGATTATTGAAATCTGTAATCTTCTTTATCTTGGAAAAATCTAAACCTAATGAACTCATATCTGAGTCTCCTTTCAAATGTAGTTAAGTTCATTCCCAACTACTATATAATATAAGAAGAAAATCGGATATATCAAATGAATTAATTGTAACAATATGTAACGAATTATATACCAGCCAGTTCAGTAGTGGTATCAAAAGAATCCAAGTAATTAATAACTTTAATAACATAACGGGAGTTATTAATGTAATCTTCTTTATAATTCTTAGCATACCTAGGACCCTCATTGTATCCAACAAGAGCGGTTAATGTATTGTCGAATTGTTTAGTTAACTTGGATAAGTATTTAATACCAATGGTAACATTAACATAAGGGTCATACATTTCAGAATGAGGAGTCTTGTAATCAGTAGCACAAGCCTTCATTATTTGCATCAAACCTAATGCTCCAGCAGATGATTTAGCATTATATCTCCAACCACTCTCAGTACTAATGACGGACTTAACTAAATTGTAATTCAAATCATAATGTTCACACATACCATGGATATAGATTAATAAATGTTTAATCTTACTGGTTGACATATTGGACTTGAATGTTTGTTTAATGTATATTGCTTCGGATTCATAATCAATCATTTCATCAATGTATTGGTGTTCAATGGTATGAGTGATTGTAGGTGTTATGTGATGAGGTTTATTCAATTCTGGAGTAGTAAGTCTACCAATGTAAAACATTGTTAAAGCAATCAAGCTAAGTAGTGTTAGTTTCTTCATCTTCATATTCATAAATAGTTCCTTTAGTTGTTTTAATTTACTAGCTTCTCACATTGTGAGATAAATGTTTATTATTTTTCTATAGTGTAAAAATTGACTGCACAACGGCTGCGACATAGAGCTCGATTCCCCTTTTTTAATTACGCATGAAAAACCATTTCAAGTTGGGGAATCAGAGGGGCCGGTTAAGACCCCTCAATTGAGTGGATTAGTAAGTGTCCTCGTCAGCAGTAGCCATCTCTTCTTCATTGAACAAGTCATCAGATGAACCATCATCACAGAACTTCTGCACAATTTGCTTCACAAAGGTTCTTTCACTATCTACACCACCAGTACTATCATACTGAGGATAAATAGATACCTCTGCAGCCTCTTGTAGTGAGAAGCCATCATACAATAGACCACATAGTTCAACCGTGGTTCTTGTTGAGATACCTGAAGTGATTCTAGCTGTATCTGATTTAGATTCAGTTCTCGTTAGAGTAGCTATCTTAGCCACATTACCTAGGACACCACTATCAACATTAGGAAACATATAAGTTAATAAGGAGTTTTCGTCTTCCTCTGATAGTACATCCATCTCCACTATAGTAAATCTATCCATCAATGCTTTATCCATAACCCTTGTTGATGTATATTCATTTCCAATGTTTGCAGTTGCAATGAATGTAACACCATCAGCCACTTTAATAGTCTCTTGACCATTAGCCTCATCAAGTCTTAGATACCTTTGACCACTATCTAATACCGTCATCAGTATGTTCCAAGCATCTGGATGAGCTCTCGATAACTCATCAAGTAGTATCACCGCGTTTGGTGTCTTGATTGCTTTAACAAAGTTAGATTCTGAAAAGTAAGTACCACTATCGGTATTAAAGTGAGTGTTACCAATCAAAGTAGCTCTTGGGTCTTGAGTAGCACCCAGGTTGAAATAGAAATCTGGTCTATCGAGTGAATTAACTACTGCCTTTGCAGCCATAGTCTTACCACATCCAGCGGGACCAGTCATCATAATATTCTTACCACGAACAGCACCTCTAATCAGATACTTCCATTTAAGTTCTGACATCATTAATGCTTTTGGTTTCAAAGAATAAGATGAATGAATGAAATTTAAAACCTCTTGATGCTCAACAGGAACATCAACGGTCGAAGTTGTAGTAGTTGGTTCTTCTGATACTATGTTAGCGGTATCAAATTGAGACGCATCTACTAATATAAGACCACCGTCAGCAGTAACTGCAATACATTGATTATTATCGAATGCATCTTGACGAATAGGTTTAGGCAGAAACTTTGCAGGGACCTTATTACCTTCCCTATCAAAAGCCGTATAGATAGTCGATACTTTGCCGAAGAGATTCTTCTGACCTGACTCGACTCTAAAAATATTTGTGTAATTCATATAACTCCTTTTATTGTTAACTTAACTTATACTATAATATAAGGAATAAAACCAATACGCGTCAAGTAAATAATCGATATTAATTGTAACAATATGTAACAAACCCTCAGAGAAAGGAGTAAAACTGAGGGTTTGTAGTAGAGCAATAGTATCCTATCACTCAATATAACCTATTTTAATCGTGAGGAGAGAGTGCTGAGGGACTGAATTATCAGTAATGTCTACCATTCTATAGTGATTTGACTCACTATCCAAACAATCAAGTATGAGCACCTCTCTCTGTGAGTGAAGAAGGAATCGAACCTTCTACCCATAACTGGGAGCGACCCAGTGGATTGGAGTCGAACCAATCTCGCCAAACACTCTGAGAAGAGAGAAAACTTTCTTGGACTATTCGGTCAACAAGTGATGTCACCAAGCATAGATTAACTCTCAATCTCTTATACTACAATATACGGACTTTTGCTCTTCTAGCCAAGACATAAATTGTAACAATTTGT
>NZIO01000015.1 GCA_002689925.1 Candidatus Pelagibacter sp. | reverse complement strand
GTGATAAACCTATTCAAGTGTTTGAAAAATATAAACATTTGTATAAAAAACTAAGTAATACTAAAAAAGAACATTCTTATGCTTCTAATCAATTTTTTGGGTAAATATGTATCAGAATATTCATATATCAAAACAAAATAACAAACTAAAAGTACATTTATGGGACGATGAGTTTGGATATAAAACATTTGATTATAAATCATATGCTTATATGAAACATGCCGCTGGCACTTATCGTAGTTTGTACGGTGATAAGTTAAAAAAAGTAAACTATTGGACTGCTGAAGACATGCCTAATATGTTTGAATCTGATGTTCCCGTACCAACAAGAGTATTAGTTGACAGATATGCCGAGTCAGATGAAATGTCAAAAGGTCATCGTGAAATGATAATTGATATTGAGGTAGAAGTTACAGAGGGATTTCCTAACATTAATACAGCTGATAATAAGATTACTGCTATAGCTTTGTATGACAGAGTTATGGATAAATACTCTTGTTTTGTATTAGGTAATGTTCCTAAAACAGATGTAGTAGAATCTTTTCAATCAGAAGAAGAATTGTTACAAAGATTTTTTCAAAAGTATTTGGAAATAAATCCTACAATCATTACAGGTTGGAACACAGACTTTTTTGATATACCTTATTTGTACAATAGAACACAACGAGTATTAGGTAAACAGATTGCAGATTCATTATCTCCTATAGGACAAGTTAGTTGGATAGAATCAAAAAGTAGATATAAAATAGCTGGTGTTTCATCTCTTGATTATTTAGGATTATACAGATTATTTAATTATTCAGAAAAATCATCATACAGATTAGATGTAATTGGTACTGATGAAGTTGGTATTGGTAAGATTGAATACGAAGGGACATTACAAGATTTATATGAAAATGACATTAACAAATATGTTGAATATAACTTAAATGATGTTGTGATTGTGAAAGCTCTCGATGATAAGTTAAAGTTTATTGACTTGGCTCGTAGTATTGCTCACAAAGGGCATGTACCATATGAAGACATTTATCATTCAAGTAGATATTTGGAGGGTGCTATATTAGTGTATCTGAAAGACTTAGGTGTGATTGCCCCTAACAAACCTAATAATCAAGGTTATAATAGAAGTGATGATGAACGATTTTCTGGAGCTTATGTTAAAGAACCTATCCCTGGAAGATATGAATGGGTGTATGATTTAGATTTAACATCAATGTATCCTTCTACAATTATGTCTTTAAATATATCTCCTGAAATGAAATTGGGTAAGATAATTGGTTGGGATGCTGAAGAGTTCAGAAATGGTGTTGAAAAAACTTATACAATAGAAATAGGTAATAAAACAAAAACTTATTCTAACACAGAGTTAAAAAGATTATTTGCTGATAACCACATATCAATATCTTCAAATGGTATTATGTATCGTAATGATAAAAAAGGTTTGATTCCTTCTTTGTTAGAAAGATGGTTTGATGAGAGAGTTGAATTTAAAAGATTGATGAAAAAACATGGTAATGCTGGTGAAACTGATAAGTATGAATATTTTCATAAAAGACAATTAGTTACAAAAATTCTACTTAATTCAATGTATGGTGTTTTAGGGTCACCGATATTTAGATTTTACGATATTGATAATGCTGAAGCTACTACATTGACTGGTCAGTCGTTAATTAAATTTACAGAAAAAGTGACGAATTTCTATTACAACAACGAGTTAGGTGATAAAAAAGACTATTGTATTTATACAGATACAGATTCAGTATTTTATCCTGCTACCCCTTTAGTTAAACATAGATTCCCTGATGGTGATTTGAATGATGATACATTTATGACAGAACAAATTCTATCAGTTGCTAAAGAAGTTCAAGACTTCATTAATAAATCATATGATTATTTTGCTCATAAATTTTTAAATATAAAAAGAGGCCATAGATTTGATATTAAACAAGAATGTATTGCTAAGGCTGGATTTTGGGTTACAAAGAAAAGATATGGGCAATGGATTATCAACGATGGTGGTGTTGTTTGTGATAGACTTGATGTAAAAGGATTAGATATTGTAAGGTCAAACTTTCCTCCTGCTATGAGAGAGTTGATGAAAGGTGTTTTACAAGATATTTTAGCTAACAAAGACAAACAATTAATAGATGACCAGATTTTAGAATTTAAGGATGCAATGAAAACTAAAAACATCGTTGATGTTGCTCTACCTACTGGTGTTAAGAATTTAAAAAAGTATATGGTAAAAGGTAAAAAAACATCTACTTTTACAAAAGTAATGAAAGGGACTCCAGCGCATGTTAAGTGTGCTATCATTTACAATGACTTATTAAATTATTTTAAAACAGATAATCAATATGGTCCTATCAGTAATGGAGAAAAGATTAAGTGGGTTTATTTGAAGGATAATCATTTGAAATGTGCCGCTGTAGGTTTCAAAGGTTATGAGGACCCGCCACAAGTTATGGAGTTTGTTAAACAATATGTTGATTATGATAAATTGTTTGAAAGAGCTCTCAAGAAAAAAATTCATATGTTTTATGATGCGTTGAAATGGGATTTTCCAGTAAAGGAAGAAAATACACTTTCGAGGTTTTTTTAGTTGACGCGTATAGGAAAAGTTTCGTATATTAATAATATAAAATTCATAGGAGAATAAATGAATAAAAGTACATTAAATAGGTTCATTCAGAAATACAATCTGAGTGGAAATGCTGAACAAGTTAAATGGTCGTTCAATGGTGATAAAACACTTTCAACAAGATTTATCACAGGTGACAAAAGTTTATTAGGTTCAGTTAAGTTACAACAAGTTGACTTTGATGATGTTGATTTAGGAGTCTATGATACAGCTACTCTAAAGAGTTTATTAGCTGTATTAGATGATGACATTGATATTTCATTAACAAGACTTGATGAGAAAGCAATCAATATGATTGTAAAGAATAAAACAAATACAGGTGTGTCTGTTAATTATACATTATCAGATTTGTCTGTTATACCTGATGCTCCTGCATTAAAGAAAGTTCCACATTTTGGTACAGAGATAAACATTACAACAGATGTGATTGATAAATTTATCAAAGGTAAATCAGCTCTTCAAGATACAGAGAGATTTACAATTATAAATAAAGATGGTCAATGCTCACTTGTAATTGGATATTCTGCTACAAATACAAACAGAGTTAGTATTCCAGTTAGTACTTCTACTTGTGAATTAGTTGACAATTTATCATTTAATGCTGATTTATTTAAAGAAGTATTGGTTGCTAATCGTGAATGTAGAACAGCTACTTTAAAAGTTGCTAATGAAGGACTTGCTAAAATAGTATTCAATGTAGATAATTTTGAATCAGAATACTTTATGGTTTCAATGGAAGATGTTGATTAATGGAGAATACATTATGGGTAGAAAAATATAGACCTCGTGATTTACAAACTTATATTGGTAATGAACATCTTAAAAGTAAAGTAAAATTATATCTTGAAACTGAAGATGTTCCTCATCTATTATTATATGGTAGAGCCGGTACTGGTAAAACAACATTGGCTAAAGTTATTGTAAATAATATTGATTGTGATACATTGTATATAAATGCTTCTGATGAGAATAGTGTTGATGCAGTCCGTTTTAAAATTCGTTCATTTGCTTCAACAACAGGTTTTAAAGATATGAAAGTTATCATACTTGATGAGGCTGATTATCTTACACCTAATGCTCAAGCGGCTCTTCGTAATCTAATGGAAACATTCTCAAAACATTGTCGATTCATATTGACTTGTAATTATGTAGAGAGAATAATTGACCCAATTCAATCAAGATGTCAATCATACAAAATTGTACCTCCTTCTAAGAAAGAAGTTGCACAACAATTGGTTCATATCTTGAAAGAAGAGAATTGTACTTTTGAACTTGATGATGTAGCTTTGATTGTTAATGCAGGTTATCCTGACATTCGTAGAGTTATTAATTCAGCTCAAAGACAAATCGTTGATGGTAAGTTGAAGATTGATACGAGTTCTATAATTCAAAATGATTATAAAATAAAATTATTAGAAATGTTAACAAGTAATTCTAAACTAAATGATATGAGAAAATTGATTGCTGATAATTCAGTTAGTGATTATTCAGAGTTGTTTAGATTGTTGTACGATGAGGTTGAAACATATGGTAAAGATAAAGTTACAGAGTGTATACTAGCTATAGCAAGTGGACAACATCAAGATGTAAATGTAGTAGACAAGGAGATAAACTTTGTTTCTACTTTAATTAAAATAAAAAGAATATTAGGAGATTAATATGGCAATGTTAAATGACCCAAGTGGTGGTCCAGGAATGCACATTGATATGTCTAATGCTGTAGATATGAAATGTGAAAAATGTGAGTGGAAAACTTTTAAAAATACACACTTGATAAAAACTATATCAGCATTAGTGTCACCATCTGGAAAAGATATGATAATACCTATTCCAGTTTTTGCTTGTGAAAAATGTGGGCATGTAAATAACGAGTTTTTAAAAAATGAGTTTGAAGAGTAATGACATTATTTGATTGGTTAAATCAAATTCTTTTACACAAAAAGGATTGGAAAGACTTTGATGAATCAGAACAGAAAACATTCAATACATTTATGATAAATAGATTTTTGTCAATGAGTAGTGATTTTGTAGAAGCTGTTAACATTTGTCAAGAACATACTTATCAAATGAAAGATAAAGATGTTTATAACTTATATAAAAATTTGTTTCCTAAACAGAAAAAGTTTTTAAGATATATTAAAGGTAAGAAAGACAAGTTTCCTAAAAAAATGGTCTCATTTCTTTCTAACCATTTCGAAGTAAGTCAGAGAGAAATTGTAGATTATCTTGAAATTTTAAATAAGGAAACAATCGAAGAGATTTGTAAACATTACGGTAAAAATAAAAAACAGATTAAGGAATTAATGAAATGAATCAATTGATACAAGCAGCAACAGACGCTTATCAAGCACAAAGAACAGAAGCATTAGCTCATTTGGATTTATTATTCAATGACGCTAAAATGATTGGAGAACACTCAGATTTACTAACCGAAGTAAAGAAATGGACAGAAAGTTTATCACAAGCCGAAGAAAACTTGGAAACTTTAAGAAGGAACTTTGATGTATCGAAATCAAAATAAAAGCTTGTTTTTGTCGATAATTAGTTGTATATTATAGTATGAGTAGAATTTCATATTCACAATTATCAATGTTTAACGATTGTCCGAAGAGATGGAAACTAAATTATGTTGATAAACTAAGAGTATCAGAATCAAATATTTATTTAGTATTTGGAACTGCCATGCATGAAGTTATACAGACATACTTAGATATTATGTATAACAATAGTGTAAAGAATGCTGAAAAATTAGATTTGAACAAAATGTTATTTGATAATTTATGTAGTGAATTTACTAAAGCAAAAGAACAATATGGTAAGGAACCTTGTACAAAGGAAGAATTACAAGAGTTTCTTCAAGATGGTGTTGATATATTAAACTTTATAAAAACAAGACGAGCTGATTATTTTCAAAAGAGAGATTATGAATTAGTAGGGTGTGAAGTTCCTATCGAATTAAAATTAAAGAAAAATATTGGATTCATAGGATATTTAGATTTAGTTATTTTACATAAACCCACAAATACTTTAAAAATTATTGATATAAAAACATCTACTCGTGGTTGGAACAAGTGGCAGAAGATGGATAAAAACAAAACTCAACAATTATTGTTATATAAACAATTTTATGCTGAACAATACAAACATCCAATTGATAAAATAGAAGTAGAGTACTTTATAGTAAAAAGAAAATTATGGGAAAATACGGATTTCCCACAAAAAAGAGTACAGAAGTTTGTGCCTGCTAGTGGAAAGCCAAGTATGAATAAAGTAATAAAGGGATTAGATTTATTCCTAGAAGTAGCTTTTGACGATGAGGGTAAACACAACACAGATAAAATATTTGCATTACCAAGTAAGAAAGCTTGTAAATGGTGTGAGTTTAGAAAAACAGAATATTGCAGTGAAGGAGTTTAAATGGATTATACTTTATCGTTAAAAATTTCACTTAATGAAATATTAGAAGAAGGTTTAGATTATGAACGAAAAGTAATGGAGAACATATTCAGATTTAGTAATTATATAGGTTCAAGACATTTTAAGGTTATTTTATTTCATTCAAAGATAGATGAAAAAGATATAAAAGGATTTGTGAGTAGACACGAAAATATTTTATTTCAAATTAATACTAAAATAACTTCAACAAATTGTCAAGCTTGGTTTACAATACAAAGAACACAAGATGAAAAATTTGGTCCGTATCGATATAAGTATGTAGGTAAAATTATAGATGGTCTTGCTCAATATTTCAAAATGGTAAAACATTTAAAAGATAAGGAACAGGCATGAAAATAGCTGTTGTGGGGAGTAGAAGATACGAAAACAAAAAAAAGATTAAAGATTTTATATTTAAAATAAAACAAAAATATGGTGAGAGAACAATTATTGTAAGTGGTGGATGTAAGACTGGTGCTGATAAATATGCTAAAAAATATGCATTAGAGTTGGGATTACAATACGAAGAGTATCCACCATTTCACGAGGTTCACAATTTATATTGTGTTTTACCTGAATCAAGATATGATAAACCATTTAGTATGAGAAACTTTTTTGTAAGAAATAAAATCATAGCAAGTGCTTGTGATTTTGTTGCTGGATTTGTACCTGAAGGTGTAGAAGCAAAGGGTACAATGAATTGTATAAGTTATGCAAAAAAAATGAAAAAAAATCACATTATTATTTCATAATTATATATTTATATATACAAATATATTAAAGTAGGAGTTGGTTATGAAAGATAATATAAAACTTACATCTGTAAAATTAATAAAAGGTCTTTATGATAATTTTAAAGTAAAGACGGTAAATTCTGAAATGTCACTGCAAAAGTTGACAAATAGAGCCTTAGATTTATATTTACAAGAAGAAAAGTTTAGAGAAAAAATAGAAACATCAAAAAATTTATCCATTAGTGGAAGTAATTTTTAAATAATAGGAGAAAATAGGTTATGTCGAAGAAGAAGATTTTACTCTTGTCGGACGACTTGAGAATGCATTCCGGAATAGCAACACAATCAAAAGAATTTGTAGTAGGTACACTTGACAAATATGATTGGGTTCAATTAGGTGGGGCTGTAAAACATCCAGAACAAGGAAAAATTGTAGATATGGCACCAGCCATTAAAAATGAATATGGGATAAAAAATCCTTATTTAAAAATATATCCTATTTCTGGATATGGTAACCCTGATATTTTACGAGATGTTATACGGATAGAAAAACCAGATGCTATAATGCATTTTACAGACCCAAGATTTTGGATTTGGTTATATAATATGGAACACGAAATCAGACAGAACATTCCTATTATGTATTACAATATTTGGGACGATATTCCAGACCCTTTATACAATACAAACTTTTACAGAAGTTCAGATATGTTGATGTCAATATCAAAACAAACATATGGTATTAATAAAAGAATACTTTCTAAATTTGGATACGAAGATTGGCAAACATCTTATGTTCCTCACGGTATAAGTTCAAAGAGAGTATTCAAAGTACATCCAGATGACGAAAACTTTAAAGCTTTCGAAAAGAAATTTCATTTAGATAAATATAAATTTAAAGTATTGTATTTAAATCGTAATATCAGAAGAAAATCACCTGGTGATGTAGCACTAGCATATAAACATATGATGGACAAATTAACACCTGAAGAACGAAAAGATTGTGTATTTGTATGGCATGCAGCAGTTAGTGATGAAAACGGAACAGATATGAGAGCTGTGTGTGAAACTTTACTACCTGATTATCCAGTAATATTTACACAAGATATAAATGGTCATCATGGATTTAGTGATGAGCAGATGAATTACTTATACAATTCAGTTGATGTTTATATTAATATGGCTTCTAACGAAGGATTTGGGTTAGGAAGTTGTGAAGCACTTCACGCAGGAACACCAATTGTAGTTAATGTAACTGGTGGATTACAAGACCAATGTGGATTCAAAAACGAAAAAGGTGAATATTTAACTGGTGAAGATTATGTTAAATTACAATCTAATCACAGAGGAACATATAAAGACCACGGTGAATGGGTTGTACCTGTATTTCCAAGTAACATATCATTATGTGGTTCGCCAATGACACCATACATTTTTGATGATAGATGTCAGTATGAAGATGCTGGAGATGCTCTTTGGTCTTGGTATCAAAGAGGACCTGAAGAGAGAGAAAGATGTGGTGAAGCTGGAAGACAATTTGTTTTAAATGAAGGTAGAATGACTGGTAAACATCTTTCAGAATCGTTTATTAAAAACATTGAGACTACACTTGAGAAATGGAAACCAAAAGAAAAATATACAATGGAGGCTGTGTAATGAAAAAACTTATTTTAATGTGTGCGCCATTTTCATCACGAAGTGGTTATGGTAATCATGCTAGAGATATTTATAGATGTTTATGGAAACTTGAAGAGTATGAGATTAAATGTTTAGATGTCCGTTGGGGAGATTGTCCAAGGAATGCTCTTGAAGCTCCAGGAGAGTTCAATGATAGTTTAAAATCTACTTTTGTAGAACAAGGACCTAAAGGTATAAGTTTAGATAGACAACCTGATATTTACATGGACATTAGAATACCTAATGAATTTCAACAGATAGGAAAAGTAAACATCGGTATAACTGCAGGAGTTGAAACAAGTGCTGTCTCAGCTGCTTGGTTAGATGGATGTAACAAAATGGATTTAATTATCACGGTATCTGAACATTCTAAAATGGGTTTTGTAGGTGCCAAGTATGATAAAGTTCAAAACTTACCTGACGGCAAACAACAAAAAGTTGGTGAGTTAAAATTAGAAAAACCAATTGAAGTATTGTTTGAAGGATTAGAAATAGATACTTTCAAGCCATTAAAAAGTTCAGAATTGAAAACACCAATATCAAAAACTCTTGATAGTATTGAAGAAAGTTTTTGTTACTTGATGGTAGGACAATGGTGTAATGGTGGTTTTGGAGAAGATAGAAAAGACATACCAAGAGCAATTAAAACATTTTATGAAACATTTGCTAACAAAACAGCACCACCAGCATTAGTTGTAAAAACCAGCGGTGCTACATTTTCAATATTGGATAGGGAAGAATGTAAAAAGAAATTAAACGCTATAAAAAATCAATTTCCAGCAGATGTAAAATTACCAAATGTGTATTTTATACACGGTAGTTTAACTACAGAAGAAATGAATGAGATGTATAATCATCATAAAATTAAATCATTTTATTTGACAACACATGGAGAAGGATTTGGAAGACCTCTATTAGAAGCTTCTTTCACAGGTCTACCTATAATTACTTCTAATTGGAGTGGTCACTTAGATTTTCTTGACGAAGAGCATTGTTTACTTGTATCAGGTAAATTAGAAAAAGTTCCTCGTTCTGTTGTGTGGAAAGATATTATAGTAGAAGAATCTCAATGGTTTGTAGCTAGTACCAGTAGTGTAAGTTCTGCTTTAACTTTTATTTATAGTAATTATAATGAATGTAAACAAAGAGCTTTACAATTAATGGAAACAAATAGAGATAAATTTAATACTGAAAAAATGATTGAAAAGTTTAAAAGTATTTTAGACAAAGTATCAGTAGACATTCCAACACAGGTATCTTTAAATTTACCTAAATTAAAAAAGGTAAGTAAACCGAGCCAACCAAAACTACCTAAATTAAAGAAAGTAACAGGAGCATCAGTATGAGTATAGTTATAAAGTGTAGTTTATGTGGAGAGAAATCATTACATATAAACAAAATTGAAGGTACAACTTCTGATACGAGACAATGTATAAATTGTGGTTATGCTTCGAATACAAATCTAAAAGGTCTCAAAGAAGAAAATGAACAATTCAAAACTTTTTCAGAATTTATACAAAAGTATTCAAAAGAAAGTGATGGGCATATTTGGTTCCCATCTATGATTAACTTACCAATTGGTAGTTTGTATCCAATTGAAAAAGATGATACATTAAAATGGGCATATGTTAAAATGGTTGATATACCAGAAGAAGAACAAGAGAATTATCCTGATGAATTAAATCCAGGAAAATTTTTAACAAAGACACTTGATTATGACAATCAACAAATTTTTGATGATTATATCTTTGGTCTTGCTACAATGCGTGATGAGGTCAAATCAGTAAATGGCTAAAAATCCAGAACAAAAGGGAAGACAGGTCCCTTCTAAAACTGAAAAAACAGAATCTAAAAAAAGTTTTAAAGGTAATGAAAGAAGTATTGGATGGAGTTTAAAACAAGCTAGTACTGGACAATTTATTCAATTTACTTATAATGGTAAACGAAGAAGAGTTTTAGTCTTGTCAGAAAAATACAGAACAAGTAAAAAAAATTCTGTATTAACTTGTGTTGACTTAACACTTCATGCTTTCGCCCCTAATAAACTAAATAAAATATTCGACATAGGTAGCTTTCCTAGATTAGTCAGAACAGCAATTACAGATACAGATGACTTTAGATTTTTTGAAATAAATCCATCAACAGATTTAGAATCACTTGTTAGTAAAAACAAATTCTTTAAAAACAACTATAAAACATTTTTAAGAAAAAAAATAACAGGTGTAGTAAAAATGTGGAATCCTATATTTTCACCTGCTATGATTACAAAATTAAATATACAGGATATAGTGTAATGAAAATAAGTTATAGTATTATGACTCACAATGAAACAGATTCATTATCCAAGTTAATAGAATTTTTAATGTATAATAAAGACTCAGAAGACGAGATAGTAATTCTTGATGATTATTCAGATAATGAAGAGACAAAAGAAATACTTGATATTACCTGTTCAATGTATAATAAAGATATAAAATTTGAACAAAGACATTTATTAAAAGATTACGCTGGACAAAAAAATTACTTGACGCGTATGTGTAAAGGTTCGTATATTGTAAACATAGATGCTGATGAGATACCACATAAACAATTAATGTCAAATATAAAAACTATAATAGAATCAAATCCAACGATAGACTTATTTTGGGTGCCGAGAGTAAACACGGTTGATGGTATCACACAAGACCATATGCAACAATGGGGTTGGAATGTTAATGAACATGGTTGGATTAACTTTCCAGATTGGCAAGGCAGGATTTGGAGAAATAGACCAAACATTATGTGGAAGAATAAAGTACACGAATTATTAACTGGTTATAAAGAACATACTTATCTTCCTGCTGAGGAAGAGTTTTGTTTTTATCATCCTAAAGACATAGATAGACAAGAAAAACAAAATAAATTTTACGATACAATATGATTAAAAAAGGTTTAATAGTTTCGTGTCAAGCGGAAACAGGTAGTGCGTTCAATGATGTACATTCAATTCAATCCTTTGCTCTGGAAGCTGAAAGAGGTGGTGCAGTAGGATTACGATTGAGAGAGACAGAAAATGTGCTTGGTGTTAGTAAAGTATGTAAATTACCCATTATTGGTTTGACGAAAACAAATTATGAAAATGGTGATGTTTGGATAACACCATCTTGGAATCAAGCTAAAGATTTAGTTAATGTTGGTGCTACATATGTAGCGATGGATGCCACTGGTAGATGTGGGTATTATGATATAGAATTAGCATCATCAGGTGGTTTGATTAAAATTATTGGTGACATATCACACATAAATCAAGCTGAAGAAGCATTAAAAAGTGGTTGTACAATGTTAACTACAGCTTTAAGTGGTTACACCTCTGAGTGTGATGTTGATATGAGTAGACCGGACTTTGTTTTATTACATCAATTAAGAAAATACTATCCTGATGTACCAATAATGGCTGAAGGTAGATATTGGGAATACGATGAAGTAGAAAGAGCTTTTGCTATGGGTGCACATAATGTTGTCGTAGGGACTGCTATAACGAGACCACACTTAATAACAAAAAGATTAATGGAGGCATATAATGAGTAATAAAGTAAATATAATTGCAGAAATAGGAATCAACCATCAAGGTAATTTTGAATTGATGAAGAAAATGATGTTAGCTGCTAAAAAATGTGGAGTAGACTATGTAAAAAGTCAGAAAAGAGAACCTAGAGTATGTTTGACAGAAGAACAATATAATAGAGTATATGATAGTCCTAATAGTTTTGGTAAAACTTATGGTGAACACAAAGAAAACTTAGAGTTTTCAGTAGAACAATGGGAAGAATTACAAAAATATGCTGAGAAAATCAATGTAAAAATGTTTATGAGTGTATTTGATGAAGTCAGTGCTGATAAGATGAATGAGATGGGTATGGAGTTATTTAAAATAGGTTCAGCAGAAGTGACTAAATTGTCTTTATTAGAACAAGTTAAATCTTTTAATAAACCAATAATAATATCTTCAGGTATGAGTACTATTGAAGAGATTGATACAGCTATTGATGTGTTGAAAGGTTCAGATGTAACTTTAATGCAATGTACATCATCTTATCCATCAAAAGAGACAGAAGTACATCTAAATGTTTTAAAAACTTATCAGGATAGATATAACATACCAGTAGGGTTAAGTGGTCATTATGTAAATGGTAGTGGTGCTATAGAAGCAGCAGCTGTTGCATTAGGGGCTAAATGGATAGAAAGGCACTTCACATTAGACAGAACTATGAAAGGTACTGACCAATCAGCATCTTTAGAAAAAATAGGAATGCAAAATGTGGTTAAAAGTGTTCGTGTAGTAGAGAGAGCTTTAGGTGGATTTAATAAACAAGTATTAAAATCTGAAATACCAATCAGAGAAAAGTGCCGTGGATAAATTAAAAGTAGTTATATTAACAGGAAATCAACCAAGACATACATATTTTGTAAACAATATGAATAAACATTTTGATGTTGTAGGTTTGATAACTGAACCTAAACACAAATATTTTGATACTCAACAAGAAGAAAGTGATATAGTAAGAAAACATTTTGTTAATTTAAAAGTAACTGAACAATTTTATTTTCAATCTCCATCATTAGAACTTGCTAATCATAAACAATTAAAATCCAAAGAAATAAACAATAATGAAAACATAGAGTGGGTTAAATCATTGAAACCAGACTATGTGTTACTTTATGGTACTGGTATATTAGATAGGTTATGGTTTGATGAATTTGATGACAGAATAATAAATTTACATTTAGGAATGTCACCATATTACAGAGGAAGTGCAACCTTGTTTTGGCCTTTTTATAATGATGAATTAGATTATTTAGGTATAACAATTCATATAGCAACCGAACAAGTTGATGCTGGTGATATTTTAAAGATAGTTACTCCTGACATAGAAGACGAAGACAATTACTATGACATAACAAATAAATTGATACAAAAATCAATAAAAAAGTTTTCAAGTGTTGTTTATGATTATCATGCAGGTGATATAAAAAAGGTACCTCAAGATATTACTAAACAAAAATATTACTATAAGAAAAAAGATTTTACAGAAAAATGTCTAAAAAAAATATCAACTAAGATGTGGGGTGGTAATGCTATTAGTAGTTAACTACCATTATATAAGGGAAGACATTCCTGAATCCGGTATACATCCAATAACACCCTCATTTTTTAGAAACCAATTAGAATTAATTAATAAAAATGGTTATGAATTTGTTTCTTTAGAAGATATTAATAAGACTATAACGACAAAAGAAAATAACCTACCAAAGAAATCTTGTTTAATAACTTTTGATGATGGATTAAAAGAATCTTATGAAAATGGTTTACCAATATTAGAAACTATGGGTATACCAGCAGCATTTTTTGTTATAAGTGATACTATAGTTTATAACAATTTAATAGATGTACATAAGTTACATTATTTAAGAACACAAGTAGATACAAAAGAAATTTATGACATAATAGCTACAGAGTGTGAAAAATTAAATGATGATGTTATTATGAAACAATATCCGTTTGATGATTTGATAAGTGGTAAAGTAAAGTATTTATTAAATTTTGTGAAACCAAAACTAATTAAAGATATTTTTCCAAAATTTATTAATAAATCTGAATCAGATATTGTTAAAGAATTTTATATGAATGATAAACAAATAAAAGATTTATATGAAAAAGGTTACTTAGGGACACATAGTAAATCACATAAACCTTTAGCTGAATTATCTACTGAAAATATGTATGCAGATATACTTGAATCTATTCTTTGTATAGAAGAACTTTGTGGAAGTGATAGTCGTATAGAATCTATATCGTATCCATATGGTGAAGCTAGTGCAGTAAATGACAAGGTAAAATATAATTGTGAACGGTTAGATTTGGTTAGTGGTTTTACTATGTTTAGAGGATTAAATAAAATTGAAGACATTATAAACAACCCTTTAATGATAAAAAGACTTGACACTAATGAAGTATTTGGTGGTAAAAATGAAGGAGAATATGTAATATGAGAATTTTAATAACAGGTGGTTCAGGAACAATAGGAAAAGCTTTTATAAAAGAATTTCCAGAACACACTTACTACAACATCAGTAGAAATGAAAAATTTCTAACTGATTTAATGAGAGAACATCCTGAAACTAAAAGTTATATTGGTAACATAGAAGACGAAGGTTTCCTAATGAGAGTATTCAATAGTGTTAAACCTGATGTGGTTATTCATGCTGCAGCTATGAAACATATAAATATAGCAGAAGAGAATCCAATACAAACTTGTCAATCAAATGTGATTGGTAGTATAAATGTCATCAATGCAAGTATTATGAATGATGTTCCAATAACAATAGGAATCAGTACAGACAAAGCTTGTTCTTCTGCTAGTGTTTATGGTGACACAAAATCATTAATGGAAAAATGTTTTATGGAAGCTAATACAACAAAAAACAGATTTGCATTAACACGATTTGCAAATGTAGCACATAGTAATGGTTCTGTATTACCATTTTGGTTAGAATCTAAACGAAAAGATGAACCTATTAAAATAACAGACCCTAATATGAACAGGCTAATATTTTCGAAATCAGATGCTGCTAAACTTATCAACAAAGCTATCAACAAATGTGACTCAGGTGATGGTGGTTTTGTTTGTTCATATAAAATGAAATCTGTTAATATGTTTGATATGGCTCAGACAATAGCTTATGAAGGTTATATATCAGAGATACAAGAGGTTGGTAAACGGCCTGGTGAAAAAGTAAATGAAGATTTGATAAGTAAAGAAGAATTACCATTTACTTATGTGCATGGCGATATGATTTATATTTACAATCAAGAAAATTTAGATGAAAATACTTTATCAGAACCTTATTCATCTGCAACTGCTGAAAAAATGACAGAAGAAGAAATTAAAGATTTAATATGGCCTTAAATATATTAATACCAGCCAGAGGGGGTTCTAAAAGAATACCTAAGAAGAATTTAGCTGACTTAAATGGTAAGCCTTTGTTATATTATACTATAAATACTTGTAGAAATATTACTGATGAAATTTATGTGAGTACTGATGATACTGATATAAAAGAATTTGCAGAATCTATGAATGTAAATGTTATAGAAAGGCCAGATAGATTATCAACAGACGAATCAAAAACTGAAGATGTTGTAGAACATTTTTTAGAAGAAATAGACACAGATTTGTTTTGTGTTGTACAACCTACATCACCTTTATTATCATTTACATCTATATTAGAAGCTATTGATAAGCTTGTATCACCTTTATATGGTGTCGAACAAGTAAAATCTTATGATTCTGTTATATCAGTATGTAAAGATGTAAATTATTATTGGGATTCAAAAGGTAAACCAGTAAATTTTGAATTAGGAAATAGAAAAAGAACACAAGAACATCAGGGATGGTTCAAAGAAAATGGGGCTTTCTATATGACAACTAAAGATAATTTTTTAAAAGATAATATTTTACAAAATGGTAATGTTGGATTTATAGAGATGAGTGAAAGAGAATCAATTGACATAGACAATAAATATGATTTAGAAATAGTTAGGAGAATAATTAATGATTAAGATAAAAATTTTAAACCCTGGAGTGTACAGGAATGAACCTACATTTAGACCTTTTGCTTTTATACAGGAAAAGTTATATGCTGATTATAGTATTCAGTTTACAGATTCAGATGATTATGATTATATGTTTGTTGGTATGCATGATTTTATAGATAAGAAAAGAACATTACAAGAGAGTATTGATTATGGTTTAGAAAATGTTTCTAAAATAACAGGAGATTATTTTTTATTCGAAGGCTCTGATTCAACATCTTTAATGGGTGGTTATGAAGTATTTGAACAAAGTGATGCAATGTATTTATTTAAAAATCAAATGTTACCATCTCAAGAAGCATATAAAGTTCCATATGCTCATAATAAATGGTTTTGGGGCAGTGGTAGTGATTTAGATTTATCATACGATATTCCAGATGATATGTGGGAAAGAATTAAATTTACAGGATGGAATGTAGGACAATTAGTACCAGATTATAGAAATTTTCAACCAATAAATACTAACAAATCATTAGATATATGTGCTATATTTCAAGCTAAACACGATTATAGTGAAGACCATAAATCTCAAAATAATCAATTTTATAGAGAACATCGTGGAGGATTGTGGAACAAGTTAGATGATTTAAAACAAAGATATAATATGGTGTGTGATAGATTACCAAAAGATGTATACTTAAAAACTATGCATGATTCTAAAATATCCTTTTCTCCATTTGGAATGGGTGAGATTTGTTTTAGAGATTTTGAGTGTATGCAGTTCGGAACTATTTTTATCAAACCCAATCAAGACCTAGTACACACTATTCCTAATATTTATGAAGACGGAAAAACTTACATTGGTTGTAAATATGATTGGTCTGATTTAGAAGAAAAGATTGATTATGTGTTATCAAACTTTGATGAATTAAATGTTGAGATAAATGAGAACATAAGAAAGAAATTCATAGAAGGATATGACTACGACAAATTATGTTTACATTGGTATAATATCTTTAAAAATCAAAGTGATGTGGAGACAAAATGATTAAAGACAGCATAGCAATATTGTGTAGAGGTGAGTCTTTAAAAGAGATAGAGCTATTACCTGATGTTGAAGAATATATAATAGTCAATGGATTTTCTGATGAATTTGAATTAGACTATATTAAAAATGTGTTAACTGATAAAAAAATCACTCATCTTATCAGTTTAGGCTCATTAGCTCACGGACACCCATCTGGTGCTAGAAATGGTTGTTTTGGTGCTATGATAGCTAAGAATAATTTTAAACAATTCAACATAGAAAGAATAGTTTTATCTTACATAGAAGAGTGTTTACCTCACAATGCTAATAGTCCAGTCGTACACAATGTAAAAAACAAAGATGAAAAAAATATACCTGTGTCTTGTTTAGGAGATGAAAATAAAACACTTATGATAAAAAATCATCCAAGATATAAATTTACATATCCATCGTGTGGTGTTGGGGCATTAGGATATTCTTCTGTAGATTTAAAGAAAAAAAATATCTACATAATTGGTATGGATTTTTATGATGGTAGTGGATATTTAGAGAGAGGTATTTACAAATCACAAGAAGCTGCTATAAAGAGAAGTGCAGATGAAGGAAAACAGATGAGAGAGTTTTTTCCAGGTTTTATAGAAAAACAACCTGAAATTAATTTTACTATGTATACATATTCAGATTTTAATACACAATTAAATAACTTAAATATTATCAATTTAAGACAATAAAATTAATGTTTTAGTAAACTTATATATACTTATATATATACATATGAACAAAGAGGTTACATGCTACAGGAAAAAAATAACACACAAGGAATAGACTTTATAATAGTTGTGTTTTATAGATTTGGATATGCACAAATATTAACTGAAAGTATAAAAAAGTATGTAAAAAATATTCCATACACTATCAATATCGTAAACAATGGTATAAACACAGGTGAAAATAGTGGTCTTGAAACATTAAAAAATATGTTTAAAGATGAACCAAATGTAAATATTATTGCCGGTATTGAACAAACAATTGATTCAAACAATTTAGAACCTAACACTTATGAATGTAAACACGATGGACGGAAAGTTTCTATAGGTAGTTATGCTAAAGCTGAGGGAATGAAAAAAGCACTCTTAAATAGTAATCGAGAATATGTGTGCTATCTTGATGCAGATACGGTATTTTTAGGTGAATGGACTGATGAAGTATTGTCTTTATTAGAAGAAAATGTCTTTGTATCACATAAATGGAGAGAAGACATACAAATGGATGGTAATAATTTTTGTATTGTAAAACGAGAAGTGTTAGACAACAATCATTTATATGAAGAGCATGACTTGTATCCAAATTTACATTGGAAAGATAGTAATGGTATGCTGTCTCATTGGGCAAATACAGAAGAATTACCATATGTGATTCTAACTAATAGTCACAACAATCGAAGCCTTAAATCTCAACACACTTTAAATTTTTCAAATGGTGAACAAGCATGGATAGACGACAGACCGGTGTTTTTTCATCATGGTCGTGGTTCTGTAAGAGCAGACAAATTGTATAAAGAATGGATTGAAATCACGAGTAATTATTTAGGACTAAAAATTGAAGACATTACATTGTAAAGAAATAAAAGGTGTAAAAATATTTGAACCTGATGTGTTCACAGACTTTAGAGGTGATTTATGGACAACTTGGAAAAAAACTGAGTTTCCATTTGACATAGAATTTATTCACGACAAAGTGTCTACATCGAGAAAGAATGTTTTAAGAGGTATTCACGGAGATTTTAAATCTCACAAACTTTTTTCTTGTTTATATGGTCAATTGTTTTGTATATTAGTAGATAACAGGAAGGATTCAGAAACATATTTAAAATGGACCTCTTTGATATTAGATGATAGAAAAAGAAAAATGGTTTTGACTCCACCAGGTGTAGGAAATGCTTTTTTAGTTTTAAGTGAAGATTCAGTTTTTAATTACAAATGGGCGTATGAAGGAAAGTATCCTGATGTAGAAGACCAATTTACAATTAAATGGAACGATAAAAGATTAAACATAGATTGGCCAATAGATAATCCAATTTTACAGAAAAGAGATAAATGAAAACATTAGTAACAGGAGGCACAGGGTTAATAGGTTCACATATAAAAGGTGATTATAAATTTTCAAGTAAAGATTTACCTCTTACAAATTTACCTGTGGCTAAAAGTATAATAGAAAAACTAAATGTAGATAGAATCATACATTGTGCTGCTGTACAGAAAAATGGTTCTACGATTGAAAATAATCACTTCAATCATTTTTATGACAATATGATAATAAACTTTAATATGTTAAAAATAGCTTCTGACCTAAACATAAAAGAGATATTATCAGTAAGTACTATCAATGCACTTCCTGATATTGATGATTGTAATGAGTTAGAATTACATTCAGGAGCTCCAAGAAAAGAACTTTATTCAGATGGTTTTGTCAACAGAATGTTAGTCACTGCTTCTCAAACTTTAAGTGAAGAAAGTGATGTACGAACACTATATCCACTTTTAACTAATATTTATGGTCCGTCTAATAAACCTATGAATGGTATAATTCCTTTCTTTATAAAAAAATGTATAGAATGTAAGAATGAAAATAAAGACTTAGATATTTTAGGTGATGGTAGTCCTGTTAGAGATTTTATTTTTGTAGAGGATTTAGATAACATATTTAATTGGATGTTTGATAACTATTTTGAAAATGAACCTTTGATAGTTTCTACTGGTGTAGGTGTAACTATTAAAGAAATTGTCAATTTGATTGTTAAGTATGTAGATTTTAAAGGTAAAGTAAATTGGATAAAAGATGAAAGATTTACTGGAACAGATGTTAAAGTTTTTAACAACAAAAAATTAAAAACAATAAATCCTGATATTAAATTTACATCTTTGGAAGATGGTATAAAAAAAACGGTAGGATGGTATATAAATAATGGTTGATTTAGAATCGTCAGTAAAACAAAAAGGAAAATATGTTACACAGATAATTCATTTTGTCGGTGGTGAAAAAAGAACTTTTAATGGAGTTTTAACTGAGAGTATAAAACAAGGACAATTTACTAAGTTTGAATGTAAAAATGGAGCAATGATAATGATAAACGATAAAAATGTACTATGTATAGAAATTTTTAAGGAGAATAAATGAAAGATAATTTTAGAGAAGGTATAGATTTTGTTATAACCGTGTACACAAAAAGACATTACTTGAGAATGTTAGTAGATAGTATTCATAAGTATGTCAAAAATGTCCCATACACAATTAACATAGTGAATTGTTGGCATGGAGATAAAAGTGAAGGTTTGAAAGAATTAGATGAAATGTTCGGTGATGACAAGACGATAAAAATAATAGAAGGGTTTGACCAAAGTGAAACTACAATTTTACAAGGTGATGGTTCTGTTTTTCAATCTACGAGAGCAGAACATATGTTTACAGGAGGAATAGATGGTAATCAAAAATCACCATCTACTTGGTTTAAAATAAATAGTGATATTAAAGCATTTGAAAACTCAGATAGAGAATATATCTGTATATTAGATTTAGATTTAATATTTTTAAACGAGTGGGTTGATGATATATTACCATTACTTGAAGATAATTTATTTATATCAAACAGATACGACCCTGGACAGATATTTCACGATGCAGAAAATCCAGTACCAGAAGCTGGGTTAGCTAAAACAATGTTTTTTATATCGAAAAGAAGCTTATATACAGAACATACTGGATGGCCTAATTTTGATTATAGAGACGGAGGTGGTAATATTACTTATTATGTTCAACAAAACAAATTACCACACTTGATTTTAGATAACACTTATTGGAATAAGAATAGAAGAGCTAGTTATGTAAGAGTAACTCAACCAATTACATACGACCATATAAAAGAATGGCATGTAGGAGGTGATGTTGATGGTGCTACTATTAATCGTGAACATCATTTGATAGATATGGTTTATGGAGAACAAATGTATGTTAATGGTAAACCATTCGCATTTCATCAAAATCGAGGCGTGAGAAACACTACAGCAAAAAATGACGAGTGGGTCGCAAAGGCTACAAAATATTTGGAGGAAAACTAAAATGCCAGCAGATAGTAAATCAAAAACAACGATATTAAAATTAAGAAGACACAAAAGAACAGGTGAAAAATCTGTGTTAGTTACAGCTTATGATTATCCACAAGCTATGATAGCTGATAAAGCTGGAGTAGATGCGATTCTTGTAGGTGATTCTTGTGGTATGACAACACACGGATTCAAAACAACAATACCAGTAACTATGGA
Organism: Candidatus Pelagibacter sp.; assembly: GCA_002689925.1. GTDB lineage: Bacteria > Pseudomonadota > Alphaproteobacteria > Pelagibacterales > Pelagibacteraceae. The sequence goes on along the minus strand of NZIO01000015.1, from coordinate 1,611 downwards.
TATGATGATAACACATTGTGAAGCTGTAGCTCGTGGTGCTAATGATGCATTTCTAATTGGAGATATGCCATATATGTCTTATCAAGAATCAGATGAATTAGCAGTAAGAAATGCTGGTAGGTTCATTGTTGCTGGAATGGATTGTGTAAAGGTTGAAGGTGCTATGGTAGACAGAGTTAAAGCAATTGCTGACTCAGGTATTATGGTAATGAGTCATTTAGGATTGACACCACATACAAGAGCTAAGATGGGTGGATATAGAGTTCAAGGTAAAACTGCTAAGAGTGCAGAAGTTGTGTTGAAACAAGCACTGGCACTACAAGAAGCCGGATGTTCATTTCTGTTATTAGAAGCAATGCCAACCGAACCAGCTGAGATGATTGCAAAAGAATTATCAATACCTGTTTATGGTATAGGAGCTGGTGATAAGGTTGACGGTCAGTTAGTTATCTTACACGACTTGGTTGGATTGTTTTGGGAGTTCAAATCTAAGTTTGTAAAAAGATATTGTGAAGCTGGTCAATTGATACAAAGTTCACTTGAACAATATAGAGATGAAGTAAAAGGTGGCCAATTTCCAGCAGAAGAAAACTTTTATGCAATCAAAGAAGAAGAATTAGAAAAACTACTTGGTGATTCAAGTTGGAAATACGAAGATTTAAGGGTTGAAAATCAAGCAAAACCCAATCATAGTGCAACACCAAGAACAACTAAGAGGGAGAAATAATGAAAGTAGCTGATTATATAGTTAAATATTTAGCCGACTATGGTATAAATGATATGTTTATAGTTTATGGTTCTGCAAATGGTGATATGGTAGATTCATTTGTACGAACAGATAATACAAGATATGTTGCTGTAATGCACGAACAAGGTGGTGGGTTTGCAGCTGAAGGATGGACTAAAGTTAAAGGGTTACCATCTGTATCTATGGCAACAAGTGGTCCCGGTGGTATGAATTTTGTAACACCGATTGGTAATTTCTTTTATGATTCAGTACCAGGATTGTTTATAACTGGACAAATCAATTCACAATTTATGAGACCTGATGAAAGTATAAGACAGATAGGTTTTCAAGAAACAGACATTGTAAGTATTTGTAAACCGATTACTAAATATGCTAAAATGATTGAAAGACCTGAAGATGTAAAATATGAAATAGAAAAAGCATTACATATGGCTACAGAAGGAAGACCAGGACCTGTGTTGTTAGATATACCAATGAATGTTCAGAAGGCAGATATTGATGTAGATACATTGATAGGATACGATAGTGGAATAAAAACAACATTTGATAAAGATTTAATTATAAAACAAGTTGATAAGTTTATTGAAGATTTACAGAATAGTGAAAGGCCTTGTTTGATGATTGGTGGTGGTGTGAGATTGAGTGGTGCTATTGATGAATTGTTAGAAGTGGGTAGAAGATTAAAAATACCTATGTTTCCTACTTGGAATGCATTAGATGTCGTATGTTCAGACTACGAATATTATGGTGGTAGAATTGGAACATATGGTGGTGCAGGTAGAAACTTTGGTGTTCAGAACTCTGATTTATTACTTGCAATAGGTAGTAGAATATCTGGTAGAATAACTGGTGGTAACATACAT